>JAHCKV010000365.1 GCA_026125595.1 Burkholderiales bacterium
ACCGTCAGCACGTCGCCTTCCTTGCCGGAGGGATAGTCGCCCGGCGCACGATGGATCGTGCCCACGGCGCTGTCCGGGAACGTCTCGGCATAGAACCGGGCCGCATCTTCGGCGGTACCGTCGTACCAGAGACAGATCGTGTTCTTGCTCGGCATTCTCGTCCTCCCGTCTACTGTGGCGGCGCGCGCTCGTCGGCGCCTGTCGCTCTGCGAATCAGATCGACAGGTGTCCGCGCACCACGTCTGAAGTGACATTGCCCTTCGGAATCTCGGCGACGATGCGGCCCTTGTCCATCACGTAGCAGCGCTCACTGATGGCCAGGATAGTGTCGAGGTTCTGTTCGACGAACAGAATGGTGGTTCCCAGTTCATTGCGGATGGATACCAGCGCCTCGCAGATCATCTGCACGATGGAAGGCTGGACGCCTTCGGACGGCTCGTCGAGCAGCATCAGCGCCGGGTTGCCGACCAGCGCGCGGCCGATGGCCAGTTGCTGCTGCTCGCCGCCGGACATGGTGCCGGCCATCTGCTTGCGCCGTTCCTTCAACCGCGGAAAGTACTGATACACGAGGTCGTTGAGCTTGCGCCCCTTGGCGCCACCGATCAGTTCACCGACCGTCAGGTTCTCTTCGACGGTCATGCGCGGGAACACGTCGCGTCCCTGGGGGATATAGCCGACACCCCGCCGCGCGAAGGCATCGCTGGGTTGCCCCGTCATGTCCTGACCGAGGATCCGGATCGAGCCCCTGGTGGCAGGCAATTGGCCGATGAGGCAACGTTGCGTCGTCGTCTTGCCGACGCCGTTGCGACCGATGAGACCGACGATCTCCCCCTTCGCAACCTGCATGTCCACACCTTGCAGGATCGGTGTCGCACCGTAGTTGGCCCAGAGCCCGGCCACCGCGAGAACGGGTTCAGTGCTCATGGGGCTTCCCGAGGTAAATCTCTTCCACGCGCTGATCGGCGAGGATCTCTTCGATGGAACCTCGCGCGAACACCTTGCCGAAATGCAGCACCGTGACGCGCTGGGCAATCTGGCGCACGAAGGTCATGTCGTGTTCGACCACCAGCACCGTCACGCCGGTGCCGTTGAGTTGCTGGATCAGTTCGCCGGTGCGGAAGGTCTCTTCCGGCGACATGCCCGCCGTAGGCTCGTCGAGCAGCAACAGCGCAGGCTTGAGCGCCAGCGCCATGCCGATCTCCAGCCACTGCTGCTGCCCGTGGGACAGCACACCCGCGGGTTTGCCCGCGTCCGCCGAAAGTTCGAGCAGCTCGAGCAGCCGATCTTCTTCCTGCGCCAGCGCCTGGCTGGCCACATGGTGTTGCAACGCGATGTGCAGATTCTGCCGAACGGGCAGTTCGCGAAACACGCTGGGCGTCTGCATCTTGATGCTCATGCCCTCCTTCACCCGCTGGTACGGGCGCTGGGCCGTGACGTCACGGTCCCGGAACACGATGTTTCCGCGGGTAGGGGCGTAGGTGCCGACGACGAGCTTGAACAGCGTGCTCTTGCCGGCGCCGTTGGGACCGATCAGGCAATGGATCTCGCCGGTCTGCACCGAAAGGTCCACGTCCGACACCGCGTCGAGCCCGCCGAAGGTCTTGCCCAGTGCCCGGGTCTGCAGGATCTCGGTCATGGTCAATCTCCGGCGCGAGCCGATGGACCGCGGCGGAACAATCGACCGACCAGTCGCGCCACGCCGATGACGAAGCCCTGCGGCGCCACCATCACCGTGGTCAGCAGCATCGCCCCCATCAGGATCAGCGCAGCCTGCTGGCTGTGGACGGTGATGGTCTGGAATGCCACCAGAATCAGGAAACTGCCCACCATGGTCGCCGTGATGTCGCCGCGGCCGGAGAACGCGACCCAGACGATCGGCATCGCCGCTGCCGGCAGGCCGACGCTCGACGGCGTGATGAACTGGCCCCACGAGGTGTAGAGCACGCCGCTGAGCCCCGCCAGCGACGAGCCGATGATGAAGGTCACCAACTGGTATTTGCGCACGTCGTAGCCCAGCAGTTCCGCGCGCTGCGGATCTTCGCGGATCGCGACGATCACGTTGCCGAAGCGCGAGTTCAGCAACATCCGCAGTCCCAGGTACACCAGCACGATCATTCCGATGGCGAGGTAGTAGAGGCTCGACCCCTCGAAATACAGCGTCTCGTCGTCGAACCATGGAACATTCAGCGGATCCATGCCCTTCATGCCGTTGAACCCGTTGAGGCGCGCCTCTCCGATGCGCCATTCCGGCCCCGCCGTTTGTCCCAGGAAAAACGCGAGGACCAACGTTGCCGACAACGTGACGATGCCGAAGAACACGCCGCCGACGCGCCCCCAGATCAGGAAGTAACCGAGCACGAGCGCCGCCAACGCAGCGAGCAACACGGCCAGCACGAGGGCCGCCAGCGTCATCGTGCCGCCACCGAAGTTGATGGCCAGCACGCCGTATGCATAGCCCGCGATGCCGAAGAAGAAGGTCTGCCCGAACGACAGCATGCCGCAGTAGCCCCACATCAGGCACAGCCCCAGTGCCATGAACACCCACAGCAGGAAATACGCGAAGTTGCCCACGTCGTAGGCGTCGGCGAAGAGCGGATACACCAGCGCGCCGACCAGCACGACCAGGAATGAAATCCAGAACGCCGGGCCGTTGCCGACTGTCTGCGGACCGTTCACGAGCCTCAGCATGGTGCGTCTTCCAGGAGGTCAGCGACTGCGGCGGGCCAGGAAACCCGACACGCCTTCCGGCAGCAACCGGATGATGATGATGACGGCGAGGAGCATGCCGATCTGGCCGACGATCTGCCCGGCCCACGCGTTGAGCGCCGTGCGCACCCCCGCGAGCAACAGGCCGGCCGGCGCGGTGCCGAGCAGCACGTTCGCACCGCCCACCACCACCGTGACGAAACTCTCGACGATGAACGTGGCGCCCATCGTCGGAATGAGTGTCATGGTGGGGGCATAGAGCGCCCCGCAGAGTCCGGCGAGGCCCGCCCCGATGCCGAAGCTGAGCCCGTAGATGCGCCCCACTCGAACGCCCAGCGACTGCGCCATGCGGGGATTCTGCATCGTGGCCCGCGCATGCACGCCGAAGCGCGTGCGCATGAAGATGACGTAGATCAGTGCCAGCGCGGCCAGCGCGCCGCCGAACAACACCAGCCGGTAGACCGAGAAGCTGTATTCGCCGACCGTGAAACTGCCCGGCGGCGTACCGATGCCGGCCACCGAAGAGCCGACGACGATCAGCATGCCCTGCGTCACCACCAGACTCAGGCCCCACGTGGCGAGCAGCGAATCGAGCGGCCGGCTGTAGAACTTGCGCACGATCAGCACCTCGACCACGACGCCGATCACGGCCGCGGCGAGCACGCCGCCCAGCTGCGCCAGCGGCAGCGGTACGCCGCCGTGCACCAGGCCGACGGTCACATATGCGCCGCACATGATGAATTCGCCGTGCGCCATGTTGATGACGCCCATCATCCCGAAGACGATGGCGAGCCCGGCAGCCGACAGGATCAGGAACGCGAAGACATCCGCGAACTGATACACGATGGAAAAGATCTCAGCGATGATGCCCCCCGCTCGCGATCGTCAACCCGACTCAGGGCCCGCAGTCACCGCGAAGGCGACCCGGGCCCCTCACACCAGACGCTTACTTCTTCGGAAGATCCGTCGGCGTGTACTGCTTCTTGTCGTCCTTCTTCGTGAGGTCGCAGCCGATCTTGGCGAGCCAGTACGGCTGGATGACACCGTAATCCTTCACCACCTTCACGTTGTGCTTCGCGTCGACGCTGATCAGGCGCATGCGGTGCGACGTGTGCTGGCTCTTCGGGTCGATGCAGATCTCACCCTCGGGCGCGTTGATGCAGGCCTTGCCGGTGGCGATGACCTTGCGCAGGTCGGCCTTCTTGGTGGATTTCGCATCCTCCACCAGCTTCTTGTACATGTAGATCGCGGTATAGGCGTTGTAGCCCATGTCGTTGATGTACGGCTCGTTCGGGAACTTGGCGTGCCAGCGCTTCTTGAAGTCTTCGGCTTCCGGCGTGTCGATTTCCTCGAACCAGTTGGCCACGGCGTT
>JAHCKV010000366.1 GCA_026125595.1 Burkholderiales bacterium
ATCCTGCGTACGCGACCAAAGCAGTCCGCCGCGAAGTACGCCACCATCTGGACGCCGGAAGGCTCGCCGCTGGCGGTCCATACCGCGCGGCAAGCGAAGCTGGTGCGCGGATATCTGGGCGGCATCGTGAAGTCGCCGCTGCTGGTGGACTGGGCGATGCGCTACGGCAATCCGTCGATCCGGTCCGTGATCACGCGGCTCAAGGCCGAAGGGGCGGACCGCATCCTGGTCGTGCCGCTGTATCCGCAGGCGGCGTCCAGCACGACCGGCAGCACCTATGACGCCGTGCTGGGCGCGCTGCACGACATGCGCAACGTGCCCGGGCTGCGCTTCGTCAAGCATTTCCACGACAACCCGTACTACATTGCCGCGCTCGCGCAGAGCATCCGCGACCACTGGGCCGTGAACGGTCGCGGCGACCGGCTGGTCATGAGTTTCCACGGCCTGCCCCGCTTCCATCTCGACAAAGGGGATCCATATCACTGCGAGTGTCACAAGACGGGCCGGCTGCTGGCCGAAGCCCTCGGGCTGAAGCCGGACCAGTGGTTGGTCACGTTCCAGTCCCGCTTCGGACGCGCGAAATGGCTGGAGCCCTATACGCAGCAGACGCTGGAATCACTACCCGGACAGGGGATCAAGCGGGTCGACGTCGTGTGCCCGGGATTCCCGTCGGACTGCCTCGAAACGCTGGAGGAGATCGCAATCGAGAATCGCGACGCGTTCCTGAAAGCCGGAGGCGAGGGGTTCTCGTACATCCCGTGTCTCAACGAACGGGACGACTGGATCAGGGCGCTGTGCCACATCGTCGCCGACAACCTGCACGGCTGGGCCACTAACGCGTGGGATGCCGATGCCGCCCGCGAGGCCGGCGAACTGACCCGATTGCGGGCGAAAGCGATGGGGGCCAGCGAATGAGCGTCCGGCAAAAACCCTGTCGTCGCCCTTGAAATGCCTACCGGCAACCCCATGTGCGGCTGGTCCGAATCGCCGCACGAGCAGGAATCCCAATGCCGGAACAACAAGATACCTTCGAACCCGCGTCCGCCGCGACGCCCGCCGACACCCCGCCGGAGAACACGGCCGATGCCGCCCTCTCCGTCGAAGATCGACTGCAGCAAGCCGAGCGCAAGGCGGCGGAACACCACGATGCATGGCTGCGCGCGAAAGCCGATGCCGAGAACATCCGTCGCCGCGCCCAGGAGGACGTGACCAAGGCCCACAAGTTCGCGGTCGAAGGCTTCTCGCAGGAACTGCTCGCCGTGCGCGACAGCCTGGAAGCAGCGCTCGGCGTCACGTCGGCCACGGTGGAAAGCATGCACAGCGGCGTCGAGCTGACGTTGCGCCAGCTGACCACGGCGTTCGAGAAATTCGCGGTCAAGGAAGTGAACCCGATCGGCGAGAAGTTCGACCCCCATCGGCATCAGGCGATGACGATGGTCGAGTCCGATCAGCCGGCCAACACCGTCGTGCAGGTGTTCCAGAAGGGCTACCTGCTGCACGACCGCGTGCTGCGTCCCGCACTCGTTTCGGTCGCCAAGGCACCAGACGCTTGAACGATCCTGCGCCAGCCCCATTTACCGAACAACAGTAACCCACCGTTTTTCGCAGAGGAACCAAGACCATGGGCAAGATCATCGGCATCGACCTGGGCACCACAAACTCGTGCGTGGCCATCATGGAGAACGGCCAGCCGAAAGTGATCGAGAACTCCGAGGGCGCGCGCACCACGCCGTCGATCGTCGCGTATACCGAGGGCGATGAGATTCTCGTCGGCGCGCCGGCCAAGCGGCAGGCCGTCACCAATCCGCGCAACACGCTGTATGCCGTGAAGCGACTCATCGGCCGGCGCTTCAAGGAAGCCGAAGTGCAGAAGGCGCTGAAGCTGATGCCCTACGGCATCGTCGCCAACAGCAACGGCGACGCCTGGGTGGAAGCCCGCGGCCGCAACGTGGCGCCGCCGGAAGTGTCCGCGCAGGTGCTGGCCAAGATGAAGAAGACGGCCGAGGACTATCTCGGCGAACCGGTGACCGAAGCCGTCATCACCGTGCCGGCTTACTTCAACGATACGCAGCGCCAGGCCACCAAGGATGCCGGCCGCATCGCCGGCCTCGAGGTCAAGCGGATCATCAACGAACCGACCGCCGCGGCGCTCGCGTTCGGGCTCGACAAGACCTCCTCGAAGGATCGCAAGATCGCGGTCTACGACCTGGGCGGCGGCACGTTCGACGTGTCGATCATCGAAATCGCCGACGTCGATGGCGAGAAGCAGTTCGAAGTGCTGGCCACCAACGGTGACACCTTCCTCGGTGGTGAAGACTTCGATCATCGACTGATCGAATACATCATCGGCGAGTTCAAGAAGGAATCCGGCGTCGATCTGGCGAAGGACGTGCTGGCACTGCAACGTCTGAAGGAAGCGGCCGAGAAGGCGAAGATCGAACTCTCGTCGGGTCAGCAGACCGAAATCAATCTGCCGTACATCACGGCGGATGCGTCCGGTCCGAAGCACCTGGCACTCAAGATCACGCGTGCCAAGTTCGAGAGCCTCGTCGAGGACCTGATCGAGAAGTCCATCGCGCCGTGCCGCATCGCCATCAAGGATGCCGGCGTCAGTGTCTCCGACATCGACGACGTGATCCTCGTCGGCGGCCAGACGCGGATGCCGAAGGTGCAGGAGAAGGTGAAGGAGTTCTTCGGCCGCGAGCCGCGCAAGGACGTGAATCCCGACGAAGCCGTTGCCGTCGGCGCCGCGATCCAGGGCGGTGTGCTCAAGGGTGACGTCAAGGATGTGCTGTTGCTGGACGTGACGCCGCTGTCGCTCGGCATCGAGACGCTGGGTGGTGTGATGACCAAGCTGATCCAGAAGAACACCACGATCCCGACCAAGGCGAACCAGGTGTTCTCGACGGCCGACGACAATCAGCCGGCGGTGACGATCAAGGTGCTGCAGGGCGAACGCGAGATGGCGTCGGGCAACAAGCTGCTGGGCGAGTTCAACCTCGAAGGCATCCCGGCGGCGCCCCGCGGCATGCCGCAGATCGAGGTGATCTTCGACATCGACGCCAACGGCATCCTGCACGTGTCCGCCCGTGACAAGGCGACCGGCAAGGAGAACAAGATCACGATCAAGGCGAGCTCCGGCCTGTCCGAGGACGAGATCAACCGGATGGTGAAGGATGCCGAGATCAACGCCGAGGAAGACAAGAGGGCGCGCGAACTGGTCGACGCCCGCAACCAGCTCGATGGGCTGGTGCATCAGGTCCGCAAGTCGCTGACCGAGTATGGCGACAAGATCGGTGCCGACGAGAAGGCGAAGGTCGAGGCCGCACTGACCGATGCCGAAGCGGCGCTGAAGAGCGGCGACAAGGAAACGCTGGAAGCGAAGTCCCAGGCGCTGATCGAAGCGTCGCACAAGCTCGCCGAGCAGATGTATGCCGGCCAGCAGGGTGGCGATGCGGCGGGCGCAGCGCCCGGTGGCGGCGGTGGCGAAACGGAAGCCAAGGCGGATGACGGCAACGTCGTCGATGCCGAGTTCGAGGAAGTGAAGGATCGGAAGTAACGGGTCGGACCTGCCCGCCCGAAGGCGGGCGCGTCCACGGCACCCGCGCTGAACGACCACTGCGCGACGGATCATCCCGGCTGACTGGGTGTTTCGTCGCGCAGCCACGTCGGCGATGCCGAAGCTCCTCGTGGCTTCGGCGAGTTGAAGGCAGCATCCATGGCAACGGCACCGGACCAGCGGTCGGTGGCAGCGCGAAGAATACGGATCACCGACCACGGGTCACACGAGAATGGCTAAACGCGACTACTACGAAGTGCTGGGCGTGAATCGCGACGCATCCGACGAGGACATCAAGAAGTCCTACCGGAAGCTCGCGATGAAGTTTCACCCGGACCGCAATCCGGACAACAAGGACGCCGAAGAGAAGTTCAAGGAGGCCAAGGAGGCCTACGAGGTCCTGTCCGATGCGTCGAAGCGTCAGGCCTACGACAGCTACGGCCATGCGGGCGTCGACCCGTCCATGGGGGGCGGCGGTGGCGGTCCCGGCATGGATGGTTTCG
>JAHCKV010000367.1 GCA_026125595.1 Burkholderiales bacterium
GCGTGCCGCGTTCATGACGTCGTATCCTCCAGTCAGAAGCATGCGGTTCCCTGTTGGCTGTTCCGCCTCGCGGCGATTGTGCACCGTCGCCGAGCACCGGCGCAGCGCCGGCCCGCGATGCTACGGCCCGCGGAGTAGGCTTCGAATCCGACCGTTGCCCACGGACGGCGGGCAGATTTCCCGCCGGTTCGCGTCGATGCCCCCGGAAATCGGTGCGGTCCCTAGAATGATGGTTCCGTCTCCCCACGGCATGCACAGTCGAAGGTGCCCCATGAATCTGAAGACCCATCTGATGATCCGGATCGCGCTGATCGCGGTGCTGTGCCTGGTCACCGCGTCCGGCTATCTGCTGTGGACGCAGGAACGGGAATCCCGGCGCAAGGCAGAGCAGGTCCTCGACATGGTCACCCGGCAACTGCAGGCCCAGCTCATCAAGATCGCGGCCGGCTTCGATCGGCCGGATCGCTTTCCGTATCTGGATCCCCTGGCCGAAGCAGGGCTGCTCGCCGGCTTCTGCATCCGGTACGTCGATCCGCAAGGGCAGGTCACGCAGAGCAGTTGTCGCGGCACCGATGCGCAGCAGAGCGTACCAGGATGGTTCGCGGCCCTGTATCGAACGGCATTCGATCCGGGTCGCGAGATCATCCGTGACGTGCGGTGGCGCGACCGGAACTACGGTCAGATCCGTGGCTCGGCCGATGCGCCGAGCCGTACCGCCCAGGCGTGGCAAGACGTCCGCGCGTTGCTGGGTCTGACTACGATCACGGTCCTGGCTGTCTGCGTGCTCGTGTATTTCGCGATGGCGCGAGCGCTGCGGCCGGCGCGCGAGATTCTGCAGGGGATCGAACGACTGGAACGCGGTGAACTGTCCACACGGTTGCCCTCGTTCGAACTGCTCGAACTGCAGACCATCAGCACCGGCTTCAATCGGCTCGCCGAAGGTCTGCAGCAGACCACCCTGGAGCGTGCCGAGCTGACCCGTCGGATCGTGACATTGCAGCAGGAGGAACGGCGCCATCTCGCGCGTGAGCTGCACGACGAATTCGGCCAATGCCTCGCTGCAATCAATGCTACGGCGTCGAGTCTGATCCAGACGGCCGAGCAGCGGTGCCCGGAACTCGTCGACGACGGCCAGCGTCTCGCGCGCACCAGCGGACACATGACCGAGATGCTGCGCGGCATGCTGCAGCGGCTGCGTCCGGTCGGAATCGACGAACTCGGCCTCGTGGGCAGCATCCGCGGGTTGATCGCCCAATGGAACAGCGGACGCACGCAGATCGACCTGGAAGTGCAGGGTGACGTCGATCATCTGCCCGACGCCGTCAACGAAGGCGTCTATCGACTGGTCCAGGAATGCCTGACGAACGTCGCGAAACATGCGCGGGCCACGCGGGTTCGTGTGAAACTCGAACGCCGCAAACGACATCCGCGGATCGCCGGCGGCACGGAAGACAGCATCGACGTGCTGGTCGAGGACAACGGCGTGATCGATGCCGAAGGCCTGACGCTCAGTCCGAAGTTCGGGCTGCTCGGCATGCGCGAACGGGTCACCGCGCTCGGTGGCCAGTTGAAACTGCAGGCACGGCAGAGCAACGGCCTCGCGGTGCATGCGCTGCTGCCGGTCGGTGCCATCACCCGGCATACGGAGACCGCATGAGCCTGCCCCCGATCCGCATCGCGCTCGTCGACGATCACGCCATCGTCCGCGAAGGCTATCGCTCGCTGCTGTCGAAACAGCCGCGATTGCAGATCGTCGGCGAAGGCGCCGACGGCGACCAGGCCTACGAATTGTCGAAGACGACGAACCCCGATGTCGTGATCATGGATCTGTCGATGCCGGGGCAGGGCGGACTGGAAGCGATCTCACGCATCTGTCATCGCTTCCGCGAGATCCGGATCCTCGTGTTCAGCATGCACCAGAACCCCACGTTCGCGATCCAGGCGATTCGCGCCGGGGCGAAGGGCTATGTCAGCAAGAGCAGCGCACCCGATGTGCTGATCCGCGCGATCTACGACGTGTTCGACGGCGGTCTCGCGTTGAGCGCCGACATCGCGCAGGTGCTGGCCTTGAGCAAGCTCGGCGGTGAACATGGACCGCTCGAAGACCTGACCGTGCGCGAGTTCGAGATCCTGCGCATGCTGGTGGAAGCGCAGTCGACCGAGCAGATCGCCGAAGCGCTGCACATCAGCCCGAAGACCGTCTCCAACTGTCATTACCAGATCAAGCGCAAGCTGGGGGTCGCGACGGACATCGAACTGGTCCGGCTCGCATTGCGGTTGAACGTGGTCGACCTGCTGGAACTGTCCAAGCCCGCTTGAGCGGCGCGGACCATGCCTTGGGGATGACTGCGCCGTCCGACCCTCACGGCGGCATGTTGGGCGTGTTGCGCGCCTCTTCCTGCAGCCATGCCAGGAAGGCGCCGATCGCACGCTCCCGCGGACGATCCGGCAGCGTCACGAAGAAGTAGCCGTAGGGCGACGGCAAGCTCAGGTCGAAGGGACGCACCAGGCGGCCGGCGGCGAGATCGAACGCCGCGATCGCCATCCGTCCGAGCAGTACGCCGGAGCCGTCGATGGCAGCCTGAATCGCATGATCGGTCTGGCTGTAGTGCACGCCGGCATCGCAGTCGACATCCGGTGCGCCCGCCGCCTCGAGCCATTCGCGCCATCCCAACGTCTTGCCGGGGAACGCCGCGTGGTCGTCGTGCAACAGGCGCTGCTTGCCCAGTTGCCGCAGCGTACGCAGCCCGGTGCGTTGGTTCGCCAGCAGCCGCGGTGCGCACATGGGGGTGTAGGCTTCGCCGAACAGGCGGATCGATTCGAGCCCGGCGTAGTCACCGCGGCCGTGGCGGATCGCGACGTCGAACGCTTCCTTCTTCAGATCCACCGGTTTGTTGGTCGTGCTGACACGCACGTCGATCGTCGGATGCCGCTCGGCGAAACGGTGCAGCAGTGGTACCAGCCACTTCGCAGCGATGGCTGGTCCGACGGAAACGGCGATCGTCGCGGGTGCCTGCAGCGTCCGCACTTCCCGGACGCTGGATTCGATCAGCCGAAAACCGCGCTCCAGCTTGGGGCACAGTGCTTTTCCCGCCTCGGTCAGCTCGACCGAACGCACGCGCCGCTCGAACAAGCGCACGCCCAGGTAGGCCTCGAGCGCCCGGATCTGGTGACTGACTGCCGACGGCGAAAGGCCGAGCTCCGCGGCCGCCGCCTGAAAACTGGCGTGCCGCGCCGTCGACTCGAAGATCCGCAGGGCGGTGAGATGCGGCAGGCGCTCGCTCATATGCGTGAGAATAATTCACGCATCGGTGAGTACAAGTCTTTTGCGGTCGGCCTGCAGGATTTTCACAATGGACCCATCTGCCGCGCCGTCGGCACCGACTGGGAGAACGCCATGAAAATGCCCCGTGCGATGTTGTTGGGTCTTGTCGCGCTGCTGCCGTTGCCGGCCGGCAGCGCCGAATCGATCACGCTGGGACAGGTGGATCTGAGCTTCTATGCGGTGACGGGCGGCGTGGTGCAGGAAGTGCTGGAGCGATCCGGACAGCCGTTCGTGGTGACCCAGGGCTCCCATGGCGACATCTACCCGAAGCTGGGCAGCGGCGAAGTCGACATTCTGGCCGCGTCGTGGCTGCCGAGCGCCCACTCGGCCCTGTATGAAAAGGTCAAGGACCGGACTTTCCTGATCACCGAGTTGTACACCGATGCCCGGCTGTTCCTTGCCGTGCCGGACTACGCACCGGCGGACATCCGCAGCGTTGCCGATCTCGCCCGGCCGGAGATCGCCGCCCAGGTCGAGAAACGCATCGTCGGCATCGGCCCCAGTTCGGGCCTGATGGTGGGTGCAGCCAAAATGATGGACAGCTACGGCCTGAAGGCGGCGGGCTACGAACTGGTGCCCGGTCCCGCCGCCGACTGGATCGCCAATTTTCGTCGCGCCTATGACGACAGGAAGATCCTCGTGATGCCGCTGTGGCAACCGCAGTGGCTCAACGCCAGCTATCGCATTCGGGTGCTCGAAGACCCTCAGAACGTCTTCGGCGATGGTGACCGGGC
>JAHCKV010000368.1 GCA_026125595.1 Burkholderiales bacterium
ACTGGGCCGCCAATCTCGACCTCGCCACCGTCGAACCGGAACTCAACATGTATGACGCGGAATGGCCGATCTGGACCTGGCAGCAGCAGTTGCCACCGGCGAAGTTCGTGTTCGACGATGACGGCCGGCGCGGTTTCGCGGTGGATTCGCTGGTGTCGGGGGGCTGCATCGTCAGCGGCTCCCAGGTGGCGCGCTCCGTGCTGTTCTCCGAGGTCCGTGTACACAGCTTCGGTACCATCGAAGAGTCGGTCGTGCTGCCCGAAGTCGTCGTCAATCGCAATGTGCATCTGCGCCGGTGCGTCGTGGACAAGGGCTGCGTACTGCCGGAAGGCCTGCGCGCCGGCTTCGATCCGGAACAGGATCGCCGTCGTTTCCACGTCACCGACAGCGGCATCACGCTGATCACCCCCGAGATGCTGGGGCAGGAAGTCTTCCATCAACGCTGACGCGCGCACCCGATCCATCACCGATGACCGCTTCTCCCCGCCTCGACCTCGTGCTGCTCTGGCACATGCATCAACCGGACTTCCGGGACTGCGGCACCGGTGAATACCGGCTGCCGTGGGTGTACCTGCACGCCATCAAGGACTACTCCGACATGGCGGCACATCTCGAGCGGCATCCGCGGATGCGGGTCGTCGTCAATTTCGTGCCGGTACTGGTGGATCAGTTGGAAGACTATGCCGCGCAGTTCGCGGCCGGCACGATCCGCGACCCGTTGCTGCGGGCCCTGGTGCAGGAGAACCTGGACGAGCTCGACGCCGAACGGCGCGCGTTCGTGCTGGATCGCTGCTTCCGCGCCAATCACACGAAGATGATCGAGCCGTACCCGGCGTATCAACGGCTGCTCGATCTGTTCCGCATCGCCGAATCCCACGGGCCCGCGGCACTGGATTACCTGTCCGGCCAGTATCTCGCCGATCTGCTGACGTGGTATCACCTGGCCTGGACCGGCGAGACGGTCCGCCGCGACCATGCCGGTGTCGTACAGCTGATGTCGAAAGGGCAAGGTTTCACCAGCGCCGACCGACGGCAGCTGTTCGACATCATCGGCACCGTCGTCAGCGACATCGTGCCGCGCTGGCAGCGGCTCGCGGCTTCGGGGCAGATCGAAATCTCGTCGACGCCGCACTATCACCCGATCGGTCCGCTGCTGCTCGATTTCGGCACCGCGCGCGAGAGCCAGCCGGATCTGCCGCTGCCGCGGTCCGACCACTACCCGGGGGGCCGCGGGCGTCTCGCCGTGCATCTCGACGACGCGATGGTGTCCCACGGCAAGCGATTCGGCACCCCGCCCTCGGGCATCTGGCCCGGCGAGGGTGCGTTGTCGAACGGCGTGCTGGATCTGTTCGCGGACCACGGCGTGCGCTGGACCGCGAGCGGCGCCGGCGTGCTGACGGCCAGCCTGCAGAAATGCGGACCGCTGCCGCCCCAGGCGGAGTTCATGTACCAGGGCTATCGCGTCGCCGGCCGGCCGCTCGTGTGCTTCTTCCGCGACGACCGGCTGTCGGACTTGATCGGATTCGAATATGCCAAGTGGCATGGCCGCGATGCCGCCGCCCATTTCGTCGGAGAACTCGAACAGGTCGCCGCGCTGGCGACACCCGAGCGCACCCCGCTCGCCAGCGTCATTCTGGATGGCGAGAACGCGTGGGAGTACTACCCGTACAACGGCTTCTATTTTCTCGATGACCTGTACGCCGCGCTCGAAGATCATCCGTTCATCCGTGCATCGACCTACCACGAGTATCTGACGCGCAATCCCGCACCCGCCATCGCGCCGCTCGAAACCCTCGTGGCCGGCAGCTGGGTCTACGGCAACCTGTCGACCTGGATCGGTTCGCGCGACAAGAACGCCGCGTGGGATCTGCTGGTCGATGCGAAGCGTCATTTCGATCTGGTGATGGCCAGCAACCGGCTGACGGCCGAGGAGCAGTCGCTCGCGTCGCGGCAGCTCGCGATCTGCGAAGGCTCCGACTGGTTCTGGTGGTTCGGCGACTACAACCCGCCCGAATCGGTCAGCAGCATGGACCGCGTGTTCCGGCTCGATCTCGCCCACCTCTACCGTTTGTTGAAACTGCCGGTGCCGCCCGCACTCGATCATCCGATCAGTTTCGGCGGCGGCGACGCGGAAATGGGTGGCGCGATGCGTCGCTCGTCGTGAACCGGATCGCTGTCGTTCGACCGTCCCCCGTTTCTCCCACGCCGAAGCCTCCTTCTCCATGCCTACCGTCGCTCTGCTGTTCGGCGTACACGCCCATCAACCCGCCGGCAACTTCGCGGAAGTGGTGGACGATGCACACATCCGCTCGTACGGACCGTTCCTGCGCACGGTCTACCGGTATCCGGAGTTCCGCTTCGCGGCCCACTTCAGCGGTTGGCTGCTGGCCGAACTGCTGGAGCGCTTTCCCGACGACATGGCGCTGCTGGCCGAGATGGTGGCGCGGCGACAGGCGGAACTGTTCGGCGGTGGCGACATGGAACCGGTGCTCGCGTCGATCCCCGCGCGAGATCGCCTGAGCCAGCTCGAAGCGCTGAACACGCGAATCGAACGCGCATTCGGCGTGCGCCCCCACGGCGCGTGGCTCACCGAACGGGTATGGGAATCTTCCGTGGTGCCATCGCTCGGTGATGCGAAGCTCGACTATGTCACCGTCGACGACTATCACTTCCTGTGTGCCGGCCGGGATCTCGACGAGCTGCGCGGCTACTTCACGACCGAGGAAGACGGCCGACGGCTCGACCTGTTTCCGATCTCCGAAGCGCTGCGCTACCGGATTCCGTTCGCGGCGGCCGAGGATACCGTCGCGCACATCGAGTCGATGGCCGCCGGCGACACGTCGACCGCCGCCATCTATTTCGACGATATCGAGAAGTTCGGCATCTGGCCCGATACCTACGCCTGGGTCTACGAACAGCGATGGCTCGAACGCTTCATCGAAGGCGTGCTGGCGTCATCCGTGATCCAGCCCATGCATTTCAGGGATTTCCATCGCGATGCGCGCACCCGCGGCATCGTCTATCTGCCGACCACGTCGTATATCGAGATGGGCGAATGGACCCTGCCCGCGCCGCGGGCCGACGACTTCGCCGTGCTGCTGGAATCGGAGAAGGCCCAGGGCCGGTACGAACGATCGAAGCCGTTCCTGCGCGGCGGCATCTGGCGCAACTTTTTGTCTCGGTATTCGGAAGCGAACTGGATGCACAAGCGGATGCTCGGCCTTTCCGCACGCGTCGACGCGCTGCCCGCAGTCCAGCGGACTGATGCGATCCAGCAGTTGCTGCATCGGGCCCAGGCCAACGACGCGTACTGGCACGGTCTGTTCGGCGGGTTGTACCTGCCCCATCTGAGGCGCGCGGTGTGGCAGTCCCTGGTCGCGCTGGAAGCACGGCTCGAAACCATCGCGCCGTCGCCGGCACTGACGGTGACCGATATGGATCTCGACGGCCGCGACGAAGTGTTCCTGCGCAGCGGTCCGACGATCGCCGTGATCCGCGACGATGCGGAAGCCGCATTGGTGGAGCTGTCGAATCTCACGCTCGGTCACAATTTCGGCGACACGTTGACCAAACGCCGCGAGCACTACCATCGCAAACTGGGTGGCGAGGCTGCTGCCCATGCGCAAGGCGACGGCATCGCATCGGCCCACGACCGCGTTGCCTATCGCCATGCCGTGACCCCCGATGATGCAATACCCGACTCACGTCCACGCGCGTCGTTCGTCGATACGTTCATCGCCGACGACGGCGCCGAACCCGAGACGCCGCATTACCGCTACCTGCAACAGCCGACCGCGATCTTCGCCGGCACCCTGGCCGGCGGCACGGTGGACAAGACCTATCGACTCGATGGCGCGCGGCTGCACGTGCACTATCGGCTCGACGTGCTGCGGGCCGGTCGTTTCGTGTGTCGATTGAACCTCGCGATGCCGAGTTGCGACGGATTTCTGGGCCGCTATCGTGTGGGCGACCATGTGCCGGCTGGATTTGGCCAGCCGTTGAATCTGGTCGACGCGTCCGACCTGAAACTGGAAGACGGCGTACTCGCCGGGTA
>JAHCKV010000369.1 GCA_026125595.1 Burkholderiales bacterium
CGGCAAGTCGGGCGCTGGAACGTTCTGCCCATCGACGACATCGAAGCGTCGGACGGTCCTTTTGCGACGTTTCTCGGCCGTACCGGCTGGGTAGTCGATCTCATGGACGCCCGTCGTCGCCCCGACGGCTACGAAGATTTTCAGGTACCGACGTGGGTCGACCGAATTCCTCAAGCCTGGCTCGTGGTACCCATGATGGGGCACGATGGACTGACCGGGTTCACGATCCTCACGCAACCGCGCACGACGGTGGATCTGAACTGGGAGGTGCTGGATCTGCTCAAGACCGCATCGCGACAGGCGACCGCCTTCCTGGGACACGTCCATGCCACCGAAGCGCTGGTCCAGAGCCGGCAGTTCGAGGCGTTCAACCGCATGTCCGCGTTTCTCGTCCACGACCTGAAGAACCTCGTCGCACAACAATCGCTGCTGCTCAAGAATGCCGAGCGCCACGCAGGTAATCCCGAGTTTCAGCGCGACATGCTCGACACCGTGCGCCATGTCGTCGAACGCATGAACCGACTCCTGTTGCAGCTGCGCTCCGGTACGGCTCCCGTCGCGAATCCGACGCTGGTCCATGTGCAGACCGTTCTCGAACGACTGCGCGCCTATCACGAATCGCGCTCCCAGACCGTGGTCGTCGATTCGCCGCCGGACCTCCGGGTGCTCGCACACGAAGAACGTCTCGAACGCGTGTTGGGTCACCTGATCCAGAACGGATTCGAGTCGATGGATGGCGCAGGCACGATCCGTGTACGCGTACGGGAGTCGGCCGGCAGAACCACGATCGAAGTGGAGGATCAGGGCAAGGGCATGACCCCCGAGTTCATCCGGGACGGGCTCTTCAAACCGTTCGTTTCCACCAAGGCCACCGGCATGGGCATCGGCGCCTACGAGAGCCGAGAATATGTCACGGAGTTGGGAGGCGGCATGGATGTGGACAGCACCCCGGATCAAGGTACGACCATGCGGCTCTGGCTGCCGCTGGGACGAGACCCCGCAGCAACACAGGCGAGGCACGCTGCATGAGTGACAAGCGCAAACCTCTGCTCGTCGTGGAAGACGACCCGGCGCTGCAAAAGCAGATGCGCTGGGCGTTCGACGCCTACGAGGTGCTGACGGCCAGCGATCGTGAAAGCGCGATCGCCCAACTGCGGCGTTTCGAGCCCGCCGTTGTCACAATGGATCTGGGCCTTCCCCCGAAGCCGGACGAGCCGGACGTCGGATTCGAACTGCTGCAGGAAACGCTATCGCTGTCGCCCGATACCAAAGTGATCGTGATCACCGGTCAACACGACCGTTCCAATGCGCTGCGTGCCATCGCGCTGGGCGCCTACGATTTCTGCGAGAAGCCGTTCCAGCCCGAGATGCTGACCCTGGTGGTCGAACGCGCGTTCCGTCTTTACGAACTACAGGAAGAGAACCGAAAACTGCAGGCCGCCGCGGGCGTGTCGGGCAGTGGCCTCATCACCCGCGACCCGGAAATGCAGAAAGTCTGGCGCACCGTCGAGAAGGTCGCCGGCACCAACGCGACCGTCATGCTGCTCGGCGAATCCGGCACCGGAAAGGAACTGCTGGCGCGTGGCGTCCACGACAACTCGCCGCGGAAGGATCGCAAATTCGTCGCAATCAACTGTGCGGCGATCCCGGAGAATCTGCTCGAGAGCGAGCTGTTCGGCTACGAGAAAGGCGCTTTCACCGGTGCCGTCAAGCAAACCCCCGGCAAGATCGAACTCGCCAGCGGCGGCACGCTGTTCCTGGACGAAATCGGTGATCTGCCCATGTCGTTGCAGGCGAAGCTGCTGCGCTTCCTGCAGGAGCGCGTGATCGAGCGCATCGGCGGCCGTGAGGAACTGGCCGTGGACGTTCGTATCGTCTGCGCCACCCACCAGGACTTGAAGGCGCTGGCCGGCGAAGGCCGATTCCGCGAAGACTTGTACTACCGGCTCGCCGAGATCGTGCTGCGCGTGCCCCCGCTACGGGAACGCAAAGGGGATGCGAGCCTGCTTGCCCACGCGTTCGTTCGCCGCTTCGCCGCCGAGAACAAACGGTCGACACTCCCTCTGCTGCCGGATGCGATCGACGCCATCGAGGCGCACCCGTGGCCCGGCAATGTCCGCGAACTCGAGAACTGCGCGAAGCGTGCGGTGATCATGTCCGAAGGGTCCGGGCTCAATGCCGAGGATTTCGGATTGCAACCGGCCGAAGCAACACCGGACGCGTTCAACCTGCGGCAAGTCCGCGACGAAGCCGAGAAGAGCACCGTCGTCCGCGTCCTCGGTCGCGTCAACGGCAACATCAGCAAAGCGGCCGAGATGCTCGGCGTGAGCCGGCCGACCCTGTACGACCTCATGGAAAAATACGGATTGCGCAGTTGAGCGTGGCCGCTTTTTCGATCAATCGCGTCATTCGGAAAACTCTGCACATGAGAATTGCTGCTCGCTTGTTGGCCGCCGGTTGCCTGTCCGTTCTGTTGGTCCTGTCCGGCTGCAAAGGCGACAGCTCCGAGAACTTCGTGGCTTCGGCCAAGAGCTTCATCGCCAAGGGCGACTATCCGGCCGCGGTGATCCAGCTGAAGAACGCGCTGCAAGCCGCTCCCGAAGATGCGGAGGTCCGCTATCTGCTCGGTTCTTCTCTGCGCAACTCCGGCGATCCCGCCGCCGCGGAGATCGAACTGCGCAAGGCTCTGGCACTGGGTTATGACGTCAACCTGACGGTGCCGGAACTGTTCCGGGCCCTCGTGGAGCAGGGTGCCGGCCGCAAGATTCGCGACGAAGCCTCCGGCGATCGGGTTACCACCAATGCCGCCAAAGCCGAAGTGACGGCAGTGAAAGCCGAAGTGCATTTCATGGGCCGTGAGTTCGAGCAGGCACGCGCCGGGTACGGCGAAGCGATGAAACTGGATCCGGCCAATGCGCGCGCCCGCATCGGACAGGTCCGGATGGCCATCTTCGATGGTCGTCTGGACGAGGCTCAGACCCTCGTGGATCAGATTCTGGCCACGTCGCCGGAATCGGTGGAAGCCCTGCAGATCAAGGGCGACCTGTTTTCCAACGACGGCAAGAAGGCGGAAGCCATCCAGACCTGGAACGAGGCCATCAAGATCAAGCCGAACGCGCTGAACGTCTATCTGGCCCTGATCCCGGCGCTGGTCCGCAACAAAGATCTCGACGGCGCGACAGCGCAAGTCGCAACGTTGAAGAAGACCGCGCCCGGCGCTCCACCCACCATCTATCTCGATGCATTGGTCACGTTCTCGAAGGGCAATGCAAAGGAAGCGCGAGAACTCGCCCGCCAGTTGCTGAAGGTCTCGCCCGATTACATCCCGGGCCTGCTGCTCGCCGGCTCCATCGAGCACGATCTGCAGAACTATCTGCAGGCGGAGGAACATCTGCAGAAAGTGGTGTCGGCGCTACCGGAGCAAGCCTATCCGCGTCGGCTGCTCGTTTCGACGTTCTTGCGCTCCGGCAATCTTGCCAAGGCGAAAGAATCGCTCGCGATCTTGTCCAAACTGGCACCGGACGAACCGTCGACGTTGATGCTGATCGGCGAAGTCGCGCTCGCCTCGAAGGACGGGGCGACCGCAGCGCGAAACTTCGAGAAAGCCGCGAAGCGAGCACCCGACAACGTTTCCGTCCAGACACGGCTCGCCCAGGCGAACCTGCTCAAGGGCGACGTCGAACAAGCCATCGACATGCTGGAAGCGGCATCTGCTGCGGATTCCATTCACTCCGAAGCCGACATCACGCTGATCAGTCACTATCTGCAGGCGCGCGATTTCACCAAAGCGCAACAGGCGGCCGACGCGCTCGTGCGCAAACAACCTTCCAGCGCGCCTGCCATCGCGACGAAAGGTCTCGTACAACTCGCGCATCGCGACTATGACAATGCGCGCAAGTCATTCGAATCGGCATTGCAACTCGATCCGACGTTCGTGCCCGCCGCCCGAAGCCTCGCGGCCCTCGATCTGCGTGACAAGAAAGTCGATAGCGCGAAGCAGCGCTATCGGGATCTTCTGGCGCGTGATCCCAAACAGGTCAGCGCG
>JAHCKV010000037.1 GCA_026125595.1 Burkholderiales bacterium
GCTCCACCAATCCGGCAGGAGCAACCACCAGAGGCTTGCGCCTGCTCTGCACGATCAGAACGTCGAGCGACGCCACCCGTTCGCCATGCCCGTTGGGCGGTCGCACGGTTCCCGAGGGCAGCATCAGGACAGCGGCATCGATGTCGCCGCTGTCCAGCTCCCGTTGAAGCACGGTGCTCCAACCGGTCCGACATCTCAGGTCGAGCGCGGGAAAAGTCGTCTTCATGGTCATCGCGATGTCGAACAACGCGATGTCGGCCACGACCTGGGTCAGCCCCAATCGGAACGTGCCGCTCGGTTCTGCATCTTCGCTGGCAATGCGGGACAGCCGGTTGAAGTCGCGCAGCAACGGCAGCGCAGATTGATAGACACGCCGTCCGATGGCCGTCGCCGTCGGTGGTTTGGTCGAGCGATCGAGCAAGGTGGCACCCAACGCATCTTCCAATTGCTGAATGCGCCGAGACACGGCGGACTGCGTCAGGGCCAGCGCATCGGCGGCTTTCGTCAACGACGATTTCTCCATCACCGTCACGAACGCTTTCAGGTCATCGAGCAACGCTTCCTCACCGCCCCCTCATGATGATGAAAGACTATCATGATCATGATGAGAATAATGCGATTGCAAGATGATGATGGCTTCTCTAGCCTGTCGCTGTGCTCGGTCGAGCTGCCGCATCCGGTTCAGCCCAGAGGATTGCCATGCCACTCGTACGCATCAACATCGCCCAGCCCGCATCCGCCGAAGCCGTCCGTGCCGTGAGTGCGGTCGTGTACGACGCGATGATCCGTGTCGCCAATGCTCCGGCCAACGGCAAGTTCCGGATCATCTCCGGTCACAGTCCGGACGAGCTGGTGTTTCCGGAGGAAGGCTGAAAGTCTTTTTCGAGTGCAGACCACGGCTCGTATTCGCAGAAGACATTGCACGCCAATCGATCGGATCTGCAATCCATCAGCCGGCGACAGCGCGATTCCTGACGGACAGCGATCAGGTGCGCATTGCGGCCAACGGCCTTGGTGAACTCCACAACAGCGTCCGGGAAATTCGCGGAAGCTTCGAATCACCGCCATCGGGAGGAAGAAAAACATGAAGCCTGTCTCACTGACGTACGACCGGGTCGCAGTCCGTTCCGTGCTGGTTCCGCTGAAGCGCAAGGTTGTGTCACGCGTGGGATTCTTCGATCAATGGCCGCTGATCCTGATCGACCTGATGACGAAGGAAGGCGTGGTCGGGAGAAGCTATCTCGAACCCTATCTGCACAACTCGCCGAAATACATCATGCCGGCGATCATCGATCTGGTCGAAGCGCGCAAGGGTCAATCCCTCGCGCCGCTCGACGATTTCCACGCGGGACGGAAATCCCTGAACCTGATCGGCTACGAAGGTGTGGCGATGATCGCGAACGCCGGCCTCGACATGGCGGTCTGGGACGCGCTGGCCAAGGCAGCGGATCTGCCGTTGGCGGTATTGCTCGGCGGTCGAGTCGGGCCCGTACCGGCGTACAACAGCAATGGGTTGTGGTTGACCGATCCGGCGACGCTGGCGCAGGAAGCTTCGGCACTCGCCGCGGAAGGCGGCTTCGACGCGTTCAAGCTGCGACTGGGACGGGATCGGCTCGCCGACGACCTGCGAGCGATCGCCGAAGTGCGCAGTGCCGTCGGAGCGGATGCGAAACTGATGGTGGATTTCAACCAGGGGTTGACCCTGGGCGATGCCAACCGCCGCTGCCACGCGCTCGACGACCAGGGCTTGTACTGGTTCGAAGAACCCACCACGTACAACAACCTCGAAGGCTATGCGCAGCTCGCGCGGGAACTGCGCACCCCACTACAACTCGGTGAGAACTTCTACGGCCCGCGGGAACTGCATCGCGCCATCGCGCTGAAGGCCGGCGATCTCGTGATGCCGGACATGATGCGCATCGGTGGCGTGTCCGGATGGCTTCGGTCCGTCCCGATCGCGGCGGCCGTCGGCATCGAGGTTTCCACCCACCTGTATCCGGAAGTCTCCGCCCACCTGATGCGCGTCACGGAGACGGCCCACTGGCTCGAATGGCAAGACTGGGCCGATCCGGTTCTGCGCGAGCCGTTCCCGGTGGTGAACGGCAAGATCGAGATTCCGAACCGACCTGGCATCGGGATCGAATGGGACGAAAAGGCCGTCGCGCGGTTTGCGGCTTGAGGGAGCGGCGAAACCGGTTCCGCCGCACATGCGGAATCCCGCTATGACTACGCGCTACAGCCACGAATCGACAGGTTCGCTTTCGACCGCCGGCAACCCGGCCCCGCACTCATGCAACGGGGCAGTGGCGCGCCGCGGACGAACGTTTCCAGCGCTTCGACACCCATAACGAACTCGCGCATCGGATCGCCGATCAGGGGATCGGGATCAATCCGACGCCGATCGTCCAGGGTCTCCATGTGCCAGCGGCGAGCCTGTCCAAATGCATCCGTATTTCCGAGGCCATGAGATCGGAGATCATCACCTTCACGTCACCGATCATGTCGAATGGTCGAGTCTCGAGCGTGCGACTACTCCACAGCGCCACGCAACGGGTATCCATATCCTCAACGTTGCAACAGCCCGCCATGACCGTGCCGGATACTCACGCGGCGGGTAGCCGAGATTGGCAGCTAGCAGTTCCGTCCTGACGGCGATGAGAGACACATGTGCACTCCCATGCCTCCGGCTCTTCGATTGGCGGGCCAAGCAAGCGCGGCGTGCTATTGCCGGACGCCGCGATTCTCGATGTGTAGAAACTCAGCAATGCGACCACATGCTGCAGCGAGTTCGGCTGTGTCGGCACCCAGCTTACGGGGCAGCACCAAGAGCTTGATGAAACGGTAGTCAGCCGTTCGCAATTCGACGACGTGGTTGTGTCCGCCTAGAACGCCGGTGATCGCGGCGGGTCGATGCAATCCAATACGGCGAACCCACAGTCTGCGCCCGAACAGACAGCCCTCTTGCTCGAGGAAGAATCCATCGTCCGAGACGATGCGCGTCGTCCTTCGCACCAACCAACTCACCGCTGGCAGAATCACTACCAACGCTCCGACCGCGTCGAAAGCTGGACCGGCCGTCCAAGATGCCCCGGTAGCGCCGATCTTCACGAAACAGACGTACATACCGGTCGACAGGTAGAACGCGTGATCACCGGTAAGCAAACGATGCTCTCCCAATGGCGACACCTGCCGCGCGTCGCTTTCGTCGCTCACACCCTTGTCCCCACGCCCTTCACCCATCACAGCCTCAGATCTGCCGCTGCAATCCACGATCCTCTGCATCGAGAACATCGGCAATCGCCGAGCACAACTGCTCGGCCTTGGCGAGATCGGCCTCGTCGCGATAGATGCGATCGTGGATCGTCAGAAGTTCATGATCAGCCGTCGTTGCTTCGAAAATCACACGCCCGCCGCGCTCCCCGCCGTCTTGCCACGCCGAACAGAAAGCACTTTTCTCAGATCCGTACGCACGGTTCGGATCACTCGCCCGAACAGTAGCGTGCGCCTCTCCACGAACGGTGGTGGTCCGGCAACGATCCGGGCGGAATGCTTGAAGACCCACAAGAACAGCGGCAGCAGAAGAAGCGCAACCGCGATTGCCAGGAACAACGGCGCCGCAAGCCACGGTGGCCGAGCGTGGACCAGTCTTGCGATCGCAACGCCCATCGACCCGGTTTGAGTCCAAACCTCGATCCGGCTGCGTCGACGCTCGGGGTCCAGCTCCAGCACTCTGGTCGGGAGCGTTCTGCCAGGCATCGTCATCTAGTCATGGACAAGGAAGTCTCGCCGAACCATCGGTTCATGTCGCTGACGAGCTCGAAACAATGACGAGTTTACGAACGGCCGCGATCACCGCCTCCTTCCGATCCACCTGCGGCGAATGCCCGCAGTTCTCCAGCATCAGCACTTCTGCCGGCCCGCTCACCTGATCGGCGATGGCGTCCACCTGGGCACGCGTGCCGTACTGGTCATCCTCGCCCTGGATCAGCAGCACCGGACACGTGATGCCCGGCAGATACGACTCGATGTTCCACGCGCGGAAGTCCGGATGCAGCCAGATGTCATTCCAGCCGCGGAAGGTCGATTCGACGTCGTCGTGGTAGCGCCCGAGCTTCTGCGGCAGATCCGTGGTCTCGAACGCCACCTTGGCCTGCGCGATGCTGGTGACCGTCAGGTCTTCGACGAACACATGGGGCGCCAGCGCCACCACGCTGCACACCGGCCGGATGCCGCTGCCGGCATGGATCAGCGCGATGGATCCGCCGTCGCTGTGGCCCACCAGAACCGGATCCGCGACGTCCAGCGCATCGAGTACCTCCGGCAACACCACGAGCGCTTCGTGGTGCATGTAGTCGACGGCGCGTGGCGCGATGAGCCGGTCCGATCGGCCATAGCCGTGGCGGGAATAGACGAGCACCGGGCAACCTGTGGCGGCGGCCACTTCGTCCGGAAACTTCTTCCACAGTGCGACGGATCCGAGGCCTTCGTGCAGCAGCACCAGGGTCGGTCGGTCGAAGACGGCATCGCGATTGATGAAGCGATATTCGAGGCGATGCTCGCCCGCTCGGAAGAAATCGGTGTCGCTCACGTCCCGCTCACACGCCCAGATGTTGGAGGCCGATCGCGGGGTTGGCCCGCAACTCCGCGCTGGTGCCCTCGAAGACCACGCGCCCCTTGACGAGGATGATGTTGCGATCGGTCACGCGGGTGACGGCGGCCAGATTCTTGTCCACGAGAATCGCTGCCACGCCGGTGGCACAGATCTGCCCGATGATGCGCCAGATCTCCTGCGCGATCAGCGGCGCCAGACCCTCGGTCGCTTCGTCGAGAATCAGCAGATCGGGGTTGGTCATCAACGCGCGACCGATCGTGAGCATCTGCTGTTCGCCGCCGGACAGTTGCTGTCCGCCGTGCCCCAACCGTTCCATCAGTCGCGGGAAGGTCGCGAGCACGCGGTCGTAGGTCCATTCGTTGCGCCCCCCCACACCGGGACGGGCCGCCATGATCAGGTTCTCGCGGACGGTGAGGTTGGGAAAGATGCCGCGCCCCTCGGGAACATAGGCGATACCGGCACGCGCGATGCGATGCGGCGCAGCCCGCGTCATGTCGACGCCGCGCACATGCACGCTGCCGCGTCGCGGCGGCAACAGGCCGAGCACACTGCGCAGCAGCGTCGTCTTGCCCATGCCGTTGCGCCCCATCAGTCCGATGGCTTCACCGGGATGCACGATCAGATCGACGCCATGCAGCACATGGCTCAGGCCGTAGTGCGCATGGATGCCGCGCGCGTCGACGATGGGCCCGACGTCACGCATGGGTAGTCTCGCGAGATACGCCCGCTGCACGTCGGCCTGCTCGGCGTGCCATGACGATGACCTTGCCGTTGACCATGACGGTCAACGTGTCCGCCAGCTTACGGCATCCATGTCGTGCTCCACCAGCAACATGGCGTGCTGCGTCGTCAGGCCGCGCAACAGCGCGACGATGTGCGCGGATTCTTCGCTGCATGCCGACCAGCAGGTTCATCGAGCAACAGAACCCGCGGATCGTTGGCTAGCGCCATCGCGATCGACCTGCCGCTGCTCGCCGTGGGACAGCTTTGCGACCGCGTTGCCGGCACGGGATTCCAGACCGACGGCCGCCAACGCCCGCTCCGCCGCGGCATTGACCTCGGCGTAGCGGGCGGCGGGCTTCACGAAGCGCATCGATGTGCTCAGCCGCGATTGGGCAGCGAGCCGGCAGTTCTCGAACACCGTGAATGGCAGGAACACATTGGTCTTCTGAAAGGTTCTTCCGATGCCGAGCCGGGACAGGCGATCGGCCCGCAGGCCGGTGACATCGTCGCCATCGAGATACACCCGGCCGCTGGTGGGCGGCAACGCGCCGGCCAGCAGGTTCACCAGTGTGCTCTTTCCGGCACCGTTGGGTCCAATCACCGCGTGCACCGATCCGCGACGGCACTGAATCGCGACATCGTCGACGGCCGTCAGCCCGCCGAAGCGTCGCGTCAGCCCGCGCGTTTCGAGCGCGTAGTCAGTCATCGGCCGCCCTCGTCGCGAGACGCGCGATACCGGCCAAGCCGCGCGGCAACAGCAGCGCGACGCCGACGACCACCGCGCCGGTCAGCAACTGCCAATGCTTCGTCAGCGCCTGGAAGCCCAGCTCCATCAGCAACAGCACGGCGGCGCCGAGGGCCGGACCGAACAACGTGCCCATGCCGCCGAGAATGACCATCATCAGTGCGGAGCCGGACAGATGCCAGCCGAGCATCTCCGGGTTCACGACACCGAACTGCAACGCGGCGAGATAGCCGGCCACGCCGGCGAGCGCACCCGACAGCGTGAAGGCGACGAGCTTGTAGCGATAGGTGGCGAAGCCGAGCGCGCGCATCCGGTTCTCGTTCACGCGGATGCCCTGCAGCGCGCGACCGAACGGCGATTGCAGCATGACTGCCATGCCGGCAACTGCGAGCGTGAACAGGGCCAGCACCAGATAGTAGAGGTGCACGTGCCGATCGAGGTCGAACGGCGTCCAGCCGAACAGATTCGCCGACGGCCGCACGTAGATGTAGCGACCGTCGGAACCCCCGGAGAAGCTGCCGTCGTGGAACAGATGAAAGAGCATCTGCCCGAATGCGAGCGTCACCATGATCAGATACACGCCGCGCGTGCGCAGCACGAGCGCACCGATCGCGGCGGCGAGCAACGCGGCCACCGCCGTCGCCAGCGCGAGCGATATCCAGAGGTTCGCCGCTTCGTAGTCGGGTGCCGCGAACGCGAGCACATAGCCGGCGACACCGAAGAACGCGGCGTGGCCGAGGCTGACCATGCCGCCATAGCCGACGATCAGGTTCAGGCTCGACGCGAACAGCGCCATGATCAGCACGCGGGTCGTGAACTGGACGGCGAACTTGTCCAGGCCGAACGGCACCGCAGCGAGCAGTGCCAGCACGACGAGCGCCGCGACGACACCGCGCAGATGGCGCGCCTTGTCGGGTGCACTCATGGGGCACGCTTGCCGAACAGACCTTCCGGCCGCCACAACAGCACGATGGCCATCAGCACATAGACGCTCATGCCGGCGAGCTCGGGCAGCACCGGGATGCCGGCCACCTCCAGTTCGAGCACCTTGCCGAAGGTGTCGACGAGGCCGATCAGCAATGCGGCCACCAGCGCCCCTTTCACCGAACCGATCCCGCCGATGACCACGACCACGAAGCAGATGATGATCACCTGGTTGCCCATCCCGGGAAACACCGACGACACCGGTGCCGCGATCATCCCCGCGAACGCGGCCAGCGCGATGCCCACCGCGAAGACGACGAGCTGCACGAAGCGGATGTCGATGCCGAGCGATTGCGCCATCTCCCGGTTCGACGCGCCGGCACGGATGGTCATGCCGATCCGCGTGCGCTGGATCACGAACGCCATCGCGATCGCCAGCGCGATGCAGACGCCGGAAATCCACAGCCGATACACCGGATACGACAACGTGTCCGTCAGCGGGATCGACGCCGCCAGCCAATCCGGCACCGGCACCGCGTGCACGTCGTCGCCCCACACGATGCTGCGCAGTTCTTCGACGATGAGGATCAGGCCATAGGTCAGCAGCACCTGGTACAGATGATCACGGTCGTAGAGGCGGCGGATGAACAACCATTCCAGCGCCGCTCCGATCAGCAGCGACAGCGCAACCCCGACCACGATGGCGATGCCGAGATTGCCGAAGTGCTCCGCCAGCGACCACGCCAGATAGGCGCCGATCATGTAGAAGCTGCCGTGCGCGAGATTGATCACGCCCATGATGCCGAACACGAGCGTGAGGCCGCTCGCCACCAGGAACAGCAGCAGACCGTACTGAACCGCGTTCAGGAGCTGGATGGCGAAGGTGTCAAACGGCAACGCGAGCCACCGCAATCAAAGCTTGCATCCGCGCGCCGGATCCTCCAACGCCTTCCACGCGACGCCGACCACCTTGTTCACGCCCTTCTCGGCACGACGCAGATAGATGTCCTGGATCGGGTTGTGGGCACGCGACATCTTCCACGGCCCGCGTGGACTGTCGACGACCGCATTCTCCAGCGCTGCGACGACGGCAGCCCGGTTCGAAAGATCGCCCTTCACCTTGTCCAGTGCCTGCGCAAGCAACAGCCCGGTGTCATAGCCTTGCACCGCGAACACGTCGGGCTCCATGTTGTTGCTGGCTTTCGTGTAAGCCGCGCGAAATGCCTTGTTGCGCGGATTGTCGAGCGAGTCGGCGTAGTGCAGCGTCGTGAGCAGCCCTTCGGCGTCATCGCCCTGCGCGTGCAGCACGCCTTCGGTGAGGAAACCCACGCCATACAGCGGGATCTTGTCCTTCAGTCCCGCGGCGGCATAGTCCTTGACGAACTTGACGGCGCCGGCGCCCGAGAAGAAGCACGAGACCGCGTCCGGCTTCAGGGAGGCGATCTGCGTCAGCAGTGCTTGAAACTCGACATTCGGAAACGGCAGATAGAGTTCCTTCACGATCTTGCCGCCGGCCGCGGTGAAACCTTCCTTGAATCCGGCCGCGGCTTCTTCGCCGGCGGCGTACTTCCAGCTGATGAACACGGCGGTGCGATGACCGCGCTCGATCATCACCTTGCCCAGCGGATACGCCGGCTGCCAGTTGCTGAACGACGTGCGGAAGATGTTCGGTGCGCACAGCGCTCCGGTCGCCGCGCCGGCCCCGGCGTTGGGGATGATCAGCAGCGTGTCGGTTTCCCGTGCGACCTTCACCATCGCCATCACGACACCGGAGTGCACCGATCCGATCAGCACGTCGACCTTGTCGCGGGTCACGAGACGATTGACGTTGTCGGTGGCCTTGGCCGGATCGGATTCGTCGTCGACGCGCACGAACTCCACTTCGCGGCCGCCGAGCTTGCCGCCGGCCTGCGCGACGGCGAGCTTGAGACCGTTCTCGATGGCGACGCCCAACTGCGCGTACGTGCCGGTGTAGGGCAGCATCAGGCCGAGCCGGAGCTTCGTGCCTTGTGCCCGTGCAACCAGCGGTGGCAGTGCCAGCGCCGCCGCCGAAGCGAGCATCAGCCGTCGGCGAGTGTCGTCGTGCATCGTGTCTCCTCCATTGTCTTGAGTCCGTTGCGGGGCGGCGTTGCTTCAGACATTCGTGCCGCGCAGTCGAAAGCGCTGGATCTTGCCGGTGGCGGTCTTCGGCAATTCCGGCGTGAACTCGATCCAGCGCGGATACTTGTACGGCGCCAGCCGCGATTTGACGTGCTGCTGCAGCGCTTCGGCCAATGCGGCATCGGCGACGATGCCGGGCTTGGTCACCACGTAGGCCTTCGGTTTGACCAGCTGCGCGTCGTCCTCGGCGCCGATGACGGCGGCTTCGAGCACGGCCGGGTGCGTCACCAGCGCCGCTTCCACTTCGAATGGCGACACGTACATGCCGCTGACTTTCAGCATGTCGTCCGATCGCCCGCCGTACGTGAAATAGCCGTCGGCATCGCGGCTGTACTTGTCGCCGGAACGGGTCCACGGACCCTGGAAGGTGTCGCGACTCTTGTTGCGGTTGTTCCAATACTGGATCGCGCTGGTCGGGCCTGCGATCTGCAGTTCGCCCATTTCACCGTCGGCCACTTCGCGGCCGTTTTCGTCGACCAGACGCACCCGATAGCCGGGCACCGGCTTGCCGGTGCTGCCGTAGCGGACTTCTCCGGGTCGATTGGACAGGAAGATGTGCAGCATCTCGGTGGAACCGATGCCGTCGAGAATCTCGACGCCGAAGTGCTCCTGCCAGCGACGACCGATCTCGGCGGGCAGCGCTTCTCCGGCGGAAGTACAGATACGCAGCGCGAGATCGTCCCGCTTCGGCAGATCCGCACTGGCCAGCAGCGCGCCGTACAACGTGGGCACGCCGTAGAACACCGTGGGCCGATGCTCGCGCATCCGCTTGAACACGCCGGCGGGCGTCGGCCGCTCCGCCATCAGGATCGCCGTCGCACCAACCGCGAGCGGAAACGTGAGGGCATTGCCGAGACCGTACGCGAAGAACAGCTTCGCCGCGGAGAACAGCACATCGTCTTCGCGCAGTCCGAGGATCGGGCGCGCATACAGGTCTGCGGTCTGGATCAGACTGGAGTGCACATGCATCGTGCCCTTCGGCGTGCCGGTGGAACCCGATGAATAGAGCCAGAAGCAGACGTCGTCGGCGGTGGTCGGTGCCGCTTCGAACGTGGCGTCCGCGGCGAGCAACAGCGACTGCAGATGCAGATGATCGTGTCCGCTCGCGCCGGAAACGATGACGTGCCGCAGAAAGCGCGCCTCGGCCAGCAGCGGCGCGAAGGTCGGCAACAGCGCTTCGGAAACGATCAGCGCCTTGGCCCGGCTGTCCGCCAGCAGGAAGCGATAGTCGTTCGTCGTCAGCAGCGTGTTGGCGGCGACCGGCACGATGCCCGCCTTGATCGCCCCGAGGAACACGGCCGGATAGTCGGCCGTGTCGAAATGCGCCAGCAGCACCCGGTCTTCGAGGCCCAGCCCCAGACCCGTCAGCGCGTTGGCGACCCGGTTCGCGCGTTGCGCCAACTGGCGGAATGTCGTGCGACCCGCGTCGTCGATGTAGACGATCTTGTCGGCACGACCCGCGACGAGGTTGCGCTCCAGCAGATCGACCGCTGCGTTGTATTCGCGTGGAATGCCGCTGCCGGACGGACTGCGCCCGGGTTCCGTCGCACTTGGCGCGACCATGACATCTCCTCCCCAGCCTTGATCTTGTTGTGGCGGCGACGATAGCGGACCGCCGCCGCCGCGTCACGCAGTGAGCGGGTTCTCACTGCGACAGACGGCGATCCATTCCTCGGCCCACTCGCCGGCGAGCTCCTCGGCCATCGTGCCGGCCGATGCGTCGTGCAACAGAACTTCTCCGATCCGCGTCGCTCCCAACTCCGTCAGCAGCCGGTCGAACCGCCGGCCACCGAAGCAGAATGTGTCGGCATAGGTGCGGTCGCCCAGCGCGACGACGCCATACCGGACGTTGGCGAGATCCGGCCGCGTCGTTTCGAGCGACGCGAACAACGCCCTGCCGTTGTCGGGGACGTCGCCCTGGCCGTACGTGGAGGTGCAGATCAGAAAGAGCCCGCCGCGGCCGAACACGGTCGCGTCGAGTCCGTCCATCTGAAGCGTGGCGACGCGCGTATCCGCATCGTCCAGCCGCAATTCGATTTCCTGAGCCACGTACTGCGCCGTTCCGGTCATCGTGCCCACGAGCAGGGTCAGTTGTAAGGACATGGGAGTTGTCGATCAAGATTTAAGCACTATAATGCCAATCACCACGGGAACAAGAATTATAATGCCTAAACCGCCTCGCAGCAGCCGCCGTACTGCACCCGGCACACCCAGCGACAACGATGACGCCCTGTTCCTGCAGGCGCTCGGCGATCGCGTTCGCGAACTGCGCGCTCGCCGCGGCATGTCGCGCAAGATCCTGGCACGGGATTCGAAGGTCTCCGAACGGTATCTGGCGCAGCTCGAAGCCGGCGCGGGCAACATCTCGATCCTGCTGCTGCGCCAGATCGCCCAGGCGCTGAGCGTGCCGATTCCGACGCTGCTGGAAACTGCGGAGCCCCACTCCGCCGAAGTCGCGCTGATCGGCCAGTTGCTGCGACGGATGCCGGCCGCGCGACTGCCGGCGGTACGGGAGCAGATCACGCAGGCCTTCACCGACAGTACCGCGGAACGGCGCCGCCGGATCGCACTGGTCGGGCTGCGCGGTGCCGGCAAATCGACGCTGGGCAAACGCCTCGGCGAACTGCTGCTCGTGCCGTTCGTGGAACTGGACGCGGAGATCGAACGCGAAGCCGGCGTGCCGCTGTCCGAACTGTTCCTGCTGTACGGCCAGGCCGGGTATCGACGCTATGAACGCCGGGCGCTGGAATGCGTGCTCGAAGCGAACGAGCGCGTGGTGATCGCCACCGGCGGCAGCATCGTGTCCGAACCCGGCACCTACGACCTGCTGTTGTCCACGTGCTACACCGTGTGGCTGCGCGCGTCGCCCGACGAACACATGGCGCGCGTGATCGCCCAGGGCGACATGCGGCCGTTCGCCGGCAACGCCGAAGCACGCGACGACCTGGAGCGCATCCTCGCCGGCCGCACGGTGCTCTACGGGCAGGCCGACACCACGGTCGACACGACCGATCGCACGATCGACGAAAGCTTCCGGGCGCTGGCGCAGGCCATCGCCGAAGATACGTCGCACGAAACCTGTATGCACGAGGTATCCCCATGAGCGCATTGCCGCAGCCCCCAGACGCCGAAACGCCGATCACATTCGACACCCATCCCGACCGCTATCGGCACTGGCGCCTCGCGGTCGAAGGCGCGGTGGCCACCTTGTCCCTCGATGTCCGCGAGGACGGCGGATTGCGACCCGGGTACAAGCTGAAACTGAACTCCTACGATCTCGGCGTCGACATCGAACTGCACGATGCGCTGAACCGCATCCGCTTCGAACATCCGGCCGTGCGATGCGTGGTCATCACCAGCGCGAAGGACCGCATGTTCTGCTCCGGCGCCAACATCTACATGCTCGGCACATCGAGCCACGCGTGGAAAGTGAACTTCTGCAAGTTCACCAACGAGACGCGCAACGGCATGGAAGATTCGAGCCGGCACACGGGCCTGCGGTTCCTCGCCGCCGTGAACGGCACGGTCGCGGGCGGTGGTTATGAACTGGCCCTGGCCTGCGACGAGATCCTGATGATCGATGACCGCTCGTCGACCGTAAGCCTGCCCGAAGTGCCGCTGCTCGGCGTTCTGCCCGGCACCGGTGGTCTGACCCGACTCACCGACAAACGGCACGTGCGGCGGGACCAGGCCGATTTCTTCTGCAGCACCACGGAAGGTGTGCGCGCCGATCGCGCGAAGCAATGGAAGCTGGTCGATCACACGGCGAAGCCGCAACAGTTCGCCGACGCGGCGCGGACCCGCGCAGCCGATCTCGTCGCCAGCAGCACGCGCTCCGGCAGCGGTGCCGGTGTGCCATTGCCGCCCGTGGATCGACGTGTCACCGCCGACGGCTATCGCTATCGCCACGTGGAAGTGGCGCTCGACCGCGCTGCGCGCACCGCGACGTTGACGGTCTCCGCGCCGGAAGGACAGCAACCGGACTCGCTCGACGCGATCCGTACTGCCGGTGCCACCTGGTGGCCGCTGGCGATGGCACGGGAACTCGACGATGCCATCCTGATGCTGCGCACGAATCATCTCGATAGTGGCCTGTGGGTACTGAAGACCCGGGGCAATGCCGCCGCCGTACTCGCGACCGACGCCGCGTTGACGCAACACGCCGACGACTGGTTCGTCGCCGAGACGATCGGGCTGATCCGCCGGACGCTCGCGCGACTGGATGTGACGTCGCGAACGCTCTACGCCGTCGTCGACGAGGGCTCGTGCTTCGCCGGAACGCTGCTCGAACTGGCGCTCGCTGCCGATCGCATCTACATGCTGAGCCTGCCGGACGACGCAACCGCCGCGCCGCGCCTGACGTTGTCGCCGCTGAACTTCGGCCGCTGGCCCATGGTGAACGGCGTCAGCCGCATCGAGAACCGCTTCTGCGGCGCCGCCGCGCCCGTGGCCGCGGCCCGTGCCCACATTGGCGAACCGTTGCTCGCGGCCGATGCCGACGCGTTGGGTCTGGTGACCTTCGCACCCGACGACATCGACTGGAGCGACGAAGTACGGCTCGCGATCGAAGAGCGCGCCAGCCTTTCGCCCGACGCGCTGACCGGCCTGGAAGCGAGCCTGCGCTTCACCGGGCCCGAGACCATGGAAACACGCATCTTCGGCCGGCTGTCGGCCTGGCAGAACTGGATCTTCAATCGCCCCAACGCGGTCGGCGAGCACGGTGCACTCAAGGTGTTCGGCACCGGCAGCAAGGCGCGCTTCAACTGGGAACGTGTCTGAACAGCGGAGCCATCATGTCCATCAACTACAGCGAACGCATTCCGAACAACGTCAACCTCGCCAACGACCGCACGCTGCAACGGGCGCTGGAACACTGGCAGCCGCGGTTTCTCGACTGGTGGCGCGAAACCGGCCCGCATCATTTCGCGACGGCCGACGTCTATCTGCGCACCGCGATCGGCGTCGACGCGCAAGGCTGGGCCAGCTATGGCGCCGTGAAGATGCCCGACTATCGCTGGGGCATCTTTCTCGCGGATGCCGTTCCCGACCGCCGCATCGGTTTTGGCGACATGGAGGGTGAACCGGTCTGGCAGCAGGTACCGGGGGAGTTCCGTTCGCAGTTCCGCCGCATCATCGTGACGCAGGGCGACACGGAACCCGCGTCCGTGGAGCAGCAGCACCTATTGGGTCACACGTGCCCGTCGC
>JAHCKV010000370.1 GCA_026125595.1 Burkholderiales bacterium
CAACTCGACAGTTACATCGCCGGCCTGATCCTGCTCGCCGCCGCACCGTGCACTGCGATGGTGTTCGTCTGGAGCCGGCTGACCGGCGGCGATCCGGCATTCACGCTGTCCCAGGTGGCACTCAACGACACGATCATGGTGTTCGCATTCGCGCCGATCGTCGGCCTGCTGCTCGGTATCTCGTCGATCACGGTGCCGTGGGACACGCTGCTGGTCTCCGTCGGGCTCTACATCGTGCTGCCGGTCATCATCGCGCAGCTGTGGCGGCGATGGTTGCTGCGCCGGGGCCCATCGGCGTTCGAGCGCGCGATGGCCCGCATCGGCCCGCTGTCGATGGCCGCACTGCTCGCCACGCTGGTGCTGCTGTTCGCGTTCCAGGGTGAAGCGATTCTGCAACAGCCGCTGATCATCGCGATGCTCGCAGTCCCGATTCTGATCCAGGTACTGTTCAATTCTGCGCTCGCTTACTGGCTCAACCGCCAGGTCGGCGAGAGTCACAGCGTCGCTTGCCCGTCCGCGCTGATCGGTGCATCCAATTTCTTCGAACTGGCGGTGGCCGCGGCGATCAGTCTGTTCGGCTTCCACTCAGGTGCCGCACTGGCGACCGTGGTCGGCGTGCTGATCGAAGTCCCGGTGATGCTGCTGGTCGTGCGTGTCGTCAACCGCTCGCGCAGCTGGTACGACCGTGGCGCCGAGGCATCCACTTCACCATCGAGGTCTTCATGAGTGACATCACGATCTATCACAATCCAGCATGCGGCACGTCCCGCAACGTGCTGGGCCTGATCCGCAACAGTGGTACCGAGCCGGTGATCATCGAGTATCTGAAGACGCCCCCGACGCGGGAGACGCTGATCGGGCTGCTGGCTGCGATGGGTGTTTCGGCGCGAGCCATGATCCGCGCCAAGGGAACGCTCTACGACGAGTTGGGCCTCGACGACCCGCAATGGACCGACTCCCAGTTGATCGACTTCATGGTGACCCATCCGATCCTGATCAACCGGCCGATCGTCGTGACGCCACGCGGCACGCGGCTATGTCGTCCGTCCGAAACCGTACTCGACCTGCTGCCGCAACCGCAACAGGGTCCGTTCGCGAAGGAAGACGGGCAATCCGTCGTCGATGCGCAGGGCCGGCGTGTCTGACGACTTGCGTTCGATCCCCCACGTCGATCCGGCGCTGTTCGCGATGCCGGATATCCGGGCATTGCTGCCGGCGAAGCCGTCGACCCATGCCCCGCGATTCCTGCTGCTGTACGGATCGCTGCGCGATCGCTCGTACAGTCGACTGCTCGCCGAAGAAGCTGCCCGACTGTTGCGCGCCATGGGCGGCGAAACGCGGACCTTCGACCCTGCCGGTCTGCCCGCGGTCGACGGCGCACCGGACGATCATCCGAAGGTATCGGAACTGCGCTCGCTCGCGCAATGGGCCGAAGGCATGGTCTGGAGCTCACCGGAGCGACACGGCGCAATGAGCGGGCTGATGAAGACGCAGATCGACTGGATTCCGTTGTCGGTCGGCGCGATGCGGCCGACACAGGGCAAGACGCTCGCCGTGATGCAGGTCTGCGGTGGTTCGCAATCGTTCAACGCCGTGAATCAGCTGCGGGTACTGGGACGCTGGATGCGGATGCTGACGATCCCGAATCAGTCGTCGGTGGCGAAGGCGTACCAAGAGTTCGACGACGGGGGCCGCATGAAACCGTCGCCGTTCTACGATCGGGTCGTCGACGTGATGGAAGAGTTGATGAAATTCAAGCTGCTGACGCGGGACGTCGCGCCGTACCTGGTGGATCGCTACAGCGAGCGCAAGGAAAGCGCCGAAGCGTTGATGCGGCGCGTCGATCAGGCCGCGATCTGATCGCCGCCGGGGCGCGTCACGGTTCCAGCAACTGGTGCCGCATCGCGATGATCGCCAGCTCGGCGGAATTGGACGCACCGAGTTTCTGCTTGATGTTGTAGAGGTGGGTGCCGATCGTACGCGGGCTCAGCGACATGACTTGCGCGATGTCGGCCACGCTCTGGCCGCGGGCCAGCGCGAGAAACACCTTGAATTCCTTCTCGGACAGCATGTCGACCGGATTGCGCTCGCCGCTCAACTGCTGCATCGCCATCTCCTGCGCGATCGACGGCTCCAGAAACGTCTTGCCGGCATAGACCTGCCGGATCGCGTGGATCAGCGCCTCGGCCGCACTGCGTTTGGACAGATAGCCGAGCGCCCCCGCCTTCAGCACGCGCCGCGCGTGCATCGCGTCTTCGTGTGCGGTCAGTACCAGGATCTTCACCGCGGGATCGCGCGCGATGATCCGCGACAGCGCTTCGAGCCCGCCGATGCCGGGCATCGACAGATCCAGCACCAGAACGTCGGGGTGGATCTCCTGCACGCGCCGCACGGCTTCCTCGCCGTTCTCCGCTTCGGCGACCACGCGGATGTCGGATGACGTTTCCAGCAGCAACCGGAACCCCATTCGCACGACCGCATGGTCGTCCGCCAGCATGACCTTGATGCCCGGTTCCGCCATGTCAGACCGCCCCCGATGAGGGGAGTGGCGCCGCCAACGGAATCTGCGCGAGCACGGTCATGCCTTCCCCCGGACTGCTGTCGACGGCGAAATGCCCGCCCAGACCTTCGACACGTTCGCGCATGCCGAGCAAGCCAAACCGCGTCGCATCGGCACCGTTCGATCCGTTGATGCCTCGACCGTCGTCGCGCACCCGAACCGCCACGACACTGCCCGATTGAATCACTCTGACCTCCACGGCGGTCGCGCGGGCATGCTTCGCGATGTTGGTGAGACATTCCTGCACGATTCGATACACGGTGATGTTGACCAGTTCGCCCATGCCATCGAGTTCACCTTCGAGATCGAGTCGACAGGCGACGTCCGGATGCAACCGGCGCCACCCCCCCACCACGTCCTCCAGCGCGTCGCGCAGCCCGAGATGATCCAACTGACTCGGCCGCAACTGCCGGATGATGTCGTGCACCGTATCGTAGATGCGCCCGGCCACCGACACGATGGTGCTCGCACTGCGATGGACGTCGGGATTGTCCTTTTCGCTTTGCGTCGCGATCACGGTGCCGATGGTGCGGATCGCCGTCACGCACTGGCCGAGTTCGTCGTGCAGTTCACGTGCGATGACGCGGCGCTCCTCTTCGAGCCGTTCCTGGATCAGTTGCGTCAGTCGCCGATTGTCGGCGAGTTGCGCTTCGGCTTCGCGCGCACGCTTGACCTCGGTGATATCGCGCAGTGAACAGATCTCGCCGATCACCTCGTCCCGTTCCGGATCCACCAGCGGCGCTGCCGACAACGCGACGTCGACGCGCCGACCGTCGCGCGTCAATCGCTGGGTCTCCACATGGTCGACCATGCCCCGCGACCGCAGCGTCGTCGATTGCGTCAGCAATTCGTCGCGACGATCGTCGGGCGTGATCAGCATCGCCGAGTGGCCGACGATGTCCGCCGCCGCCCAGCCGAGCAACCGTTCCGCCGCGGGATTCCAGTAGGAGACGTTGCCTTCGAGATCGTGGATGAAGATCGCGTCGCCCGACTGCTGCGCGATCAACGCCAGCCGCGTGTTCTCCGCGGTGCTGGCCTGCAGCGCGGATGCCATGCCGTTGAACGTGTGCCCGATGGCGTCGAACTCGGGCAACGCATAGCGCGGCAGCCGCGCGGCGTAGTCTCCCCGCTCCATCTGCTTCAGCCCGTGCAGCACGCTGGCCACCGGGCGCAGCGACCGCCCGATCAGGAAGAACACCAACACGTTCACCGCGACGAGGAACACCAGGATCACGGCGAGCAGTACCCGCAGGTCGTCCCACGCATCGACGATCGACCGGGATGGATCGACCGTCACGGTGAGGTTTCCGCCCTGCACCGGCAGGTTGATCACCGGCATCTCGGGCCGCACGAGCCGCACGAACCAGTCGGGCGCATCCTGGCCCACCTTGTAGACCGAGGGCGGTGATGCGTAGAGCGGCTGGTCATCGGCGTCGAAAAACCGGATATCGTGCGCGCGCACCCGGCCGAGGCCGCGCAGGA
>JAHCKV010000371.1 GCA_026125595.1 Burkholderiales bacterium
ACCCACGTCACGCCGGAGGAGGCCGATGCGCTCTTCGCATACCTGAGAACACTGCCGGCGGGGGCGGCGCCGAATCGGCACCACGCGCTGCGCTTCCCGTATCGCAGCCCGATCGCGATCGCGGCGTGGCGCGTGCTGTTCTTCAAGCCGGGCGCCGCAGCGAACGATCCTACGCAAACGGCAGAATGGAACCGCGGAGCGTATCTCGTACGAGGCCTCGGTCATTGCGGTGCGTGTCACAGTCCGCGCAACAGGCTCGGCGCGGTCGCCGGTGACGACGAACTGAGCGGTGGATTCATGCCGCGACGGGACTGGTACGCGCCTTCATTGCGGTCGGTGGCCGAAGCCGGTGTCTTCGACTGGTCGACGCAGGATGTCGTGGCATTGCTCGGTACCGGCATCGCGCCGCAGGCCTCGGTGACGGGGCCCATGGCCGGCGTGGTATCCGACAGTCTGCAGCATCTGACACCGTCGGACCTGCGTGCGATCGCGGTGTTTCTGCGGAGTCTGCCGCAGACCGTCCCGCCGGCGATTCGCATACCGGTACCGGATCCGGCGACGTTGGCGCAGGGCGAGCAGATCTACGCGATGCAGTGTGCAAACTGTCATGGTCGGTCGGGCGAAGGCGCGGCCGATATCTATCCCGCGCTCGCCGGCAATCGAGCGGCGATGCTCGATGTTCCCGTCAACCTCGTCCGTGTCGTGCGCAGCGGCGCGTTCGCCCCGGCGACGACAGGCAATCCACGTCCCTGGGGCATGCCGCCGTTCGGACACGTGCTGGACGATGGGCAGATCGCTGCGGTGCTGACCTATATCCGGGGCGCGTGGGGCAACACTGCCGGTCCGGTGTCGGCAGCACAGACGCGACACTGAGTGCGTCGCGCCGGCCGAAGATTCTCGCGATGTCGCTGGTCGAGCCGGCGAACGCCCGGCGCACCGTCCCGGCCTCGGACCTTTGACCGGGAAGCAGGCTTTGCGGATCCCGGCGGCGGGCTATGGCAACTGAATCTTGCCGCCGCCGCCGAAGCCGCCGGCGCCGGGGCCACCAAAACCACCGCCGCCGCCGAAGCCTCCGCCTCCGCCCCCTCCCCGGGGAACGACGATCGAGGACGCCGATTGCCGCCGGTATTCCTCGAGTTCCCGCACGGTGCGTTCGACCGCTTCCTTGGCGGCCGGCGCGTAGCTCGCGACCGCCTCCTGCAGCGTGGTGCCGTCTAGCTCGAATGAAAGGGGCAGTGTGCCCATCGTCGTGTAGATCTGGGCCTCGCCGACGAAACTCGTGGCGCGCGACGAATCGGGTGTTCCGTCCGGCTTGATCGGCGTCAGGATGCGGATCGTGCCGACGCGCCGATCGGTGACGATTTCTTCGCGATACAGATCGCTCGCGTCCATGGTCGGCTCGGGCAGGCGGGGTTGTTCAGCCATGGGGACCTCTCGTACAGGTTCGGATGGAAGATCGATGGACCGTTACTTTACCGCGCCCGACTCCGGGATTCCCGTTGAGATGCGCGCGAGTGCCGCCTACCATGCCGGCCTGTTCGTTCCACCGGATCGGATGATGGTTGCCCGTCGTGCCGTCGAGCAGTTCCTGTTTTGCTGGTGCCTGTTCTGCGTCGCCGCGGCGAGCGTTGCGGATCCGTATTTTCCGCCGCCCGGAACGACGTGGCAGACCCGGGAGCCCGCGGCGGTCGGTATCGATGCGGAGCGGCTCGCCGAGGCGGTGCGGTTCGCAGTCGAATCGGAGGTGCCGTGGCTGCGCGACGTGCGCGCGCAGATCGAACTCGATACTGCGAAGGAGCCGTTTCCGGAGATCATCGGCGTGGCGAAGCCACGTGGCGGCCCAGCCGGCATGGTCATCCGCCACGGATATCTCGTCGCACAGTGGGGCGATCCGGATCGCGTCGATCATTCGTTCAGCGTCGCGAAGAGCTACCTGTCCACGTTGGCCGGCATGGCGCTCGACCGCGGACTGATCGGCGGCCTCGATGAGCGCGTCGGGCTGCGGGTCACCGATGGTGGCTTCGATTCGCCGCACAACGCGCCGATCACGTGGCGCATGTTGCTGTCGATGACCAGCGAATGGACCGGCACGCTCTGGGACAAACCCGACGTCGCGGATCGTCGCCGCGGCTACTTCCGCACGTTGGCCACGCCCGGCACGTTCTGGGAATACAACGACGTGCGTGTGAACCGGCTCGCGTTGTCGTTGCTGCGCATCTGGCAGCGGCCATTGCCGGACGTGTTGCGGACCGAAGTGATGGAACCGATCGGCGCCGGTTCGACGTGGCAATGGCACGGCTACTTCAATTCGTTCGTCGACGTGGATGGTCGGCGAGTGCCATCGGTCAGCGGCGGCAGCCATTGGGGCGGCGGCATGCTCGCCAGCACGCGGGATCACGCGCGCTTCGGCTATCTGATGCTGCGCGGTGGCGAGTGGAATGGCCGCCGCATCGTGTCGTCGGCGTGGATCGAAACGGCGAAGCAACCGGTGACGCTGGCCCCCTACTATGGCTTGCTGTGGTGGCGGGCCGATCCGACGAGTCCCGTGTTCGCCCGCGCGCCCGCCGGCAGTTTCTTCGCGCTGGGTGCAGGCGGCAACGTGATCTGGGTGTATCCGCAGGCGGATCTCGTCGTCGTGTGCCGCTGGCTCGATGTGCCGAAGATCGACGGCTTCGTGCAGAAGCTCGTGGCGGCTGTCGGCGCGAGCGAACGGTGACGAAATCCGTCGAGGCCGCCCGTACAATCGACGGATCGGATGACACGCGAACCTAAACACGATGGAATCGATCGAAGCGCGGGACGCGGCGGTACGCCGCAGGGAAAGCACGGTATGACGAAGGGAGGTTCGATGGCATTGCGTACGGCTGCGCTCGTGATGGTGCTGAGTGCGCTGGCCGGATGTGGTGGCATGAACGTGCAGCCGGCCGAACCGGCCCGGGGCCGCGGTGACGCGGACATGCCGAAGGAGAATCCGAACGCACCCGATGCGAAGCCTTGGTTCGGTCCTTCGGTGCGATTGCCCGAGGAAGCCATCTCGCTGCCGTCACCACCGCAGGATGCCGATCTGCAGCGCTTCGAACTGCGGGCCGACGCCAACGCGACGGCTGCGATCGACCGGCGATCGCTGTCCGTGGGCAAGGATGCGATCGTGCGCTACACGCTGGTGGTGACGCCCGATGGCGGCGTGCGCAACGTGACCTACGAAGCCATGCGCTGCGGCCCTGCGGAGTTCAAGATCTACGCGACCGGCGGCAGCCACGGTGCGTGGACTTCCGCTTCCCAGCCGACGTGGCGTCCGGTGGAGTCGAAGTTCTACAACGCGGTCCGGTATACGCTCGCGAAGGACTATCTGTGCGAACTGGACGGGGGACCGACCGCTTCGCCCGAACGGATCATCCGCAGGATTCGCGATTCGCGCTTCCGGCTCGACAACCGGACCACGAACTGATCGGTGGGGTCAGATCAGGACCAGTGAATCGCGGTGGATGAGTTCGGGTTCATCCACGTAGCCCAGCTTGTCCTCGATCTCGTGGCTCGGCGTCCGCAGGATGCGCCGGGTTTCCACCGCCGTGTAGTTGACCAGTCCGCGCGCGATTTCGCGTCCGGACGGGTCGATGCACGCGACCAGTTCACCGCGATCGAAATCGCCCGATACGTCGACGACGCCGATCGGCAGCAGGCTCTTGCCGTCTGCGACCAGCGCTTTCGTCGCGCCGGCGTCCAGCACCAGCCGGCCACGGACCTGCAGGTGATCCGCGAGCCACTGTTTGCGTGCCGCCAGTGTCATCGTCGCGGCGACCAACTGCGTGCCGATCGCTTCACCGGCCGCCAGCCGCAACAGCACCTCGGGTTCCCGGCCGGATGCGATCACGGTATGCGCGCCGCTGCGCGCCGCGCGTTTGGCCGCCAGTACTTTCGTCAGCATGCCGCCGGAACCGATGTGGCTGCCCGCGCCGCCGGCCATCTGTTCAAGAGCCGTGTCGCCGGCCCGCGCGCTCTGGATCAACGTTGCGGACACGTCCTTGCGCGGATCGGCGGTG
>JAHCKV010000372.1 GCA_026125595.1 Burkholderiales bacterium
GCAAGGGTGATGCGGGTTGGGAAGGCGATCCGCTCGATGCCGGCCAGAACCTGACCATGCTGTGGGCCAAGTTGCTGCGTCTGGACGTGGATACACCGGATCGCGTGGGCTATCGCATTCCCGATACCAATCCGTACGCGTTCGCGTATCAGGATCGGATGATGACGCTGTTCGGCGTGACCGAAGAGGGGTTCTCGAAGATCAAGATGGGGGCGAAGCCCGAGATCTGGGCCTACGGTCTGCGCAACCCCTACGAATTCGCCTTCGATCCGAAGACCGGCGACCTGTTCATCGCCGACGTCGGTCAGAACCACTGGGAAGAGATCAACTGGCAGCCGGCCGCCAGCAAGGGCGGCGAGAACTATGGCTGGAAGCACAACAACGCCACCAAGTGTCATCCCGCGACCGGTCCGGACGACAAGTGCGCCCTCGTCGGCACGCTTCCCATCGCCGAGTATCCGCATCAGGAACCCTACCCTGGCGCCGCCAAGCTGAAGGACGGCTGGGGCTGCTCGGTCCAGGGTTTCGGCGTCGCGCATTACGCCGGCATGAACGGCGTGTACCTGACGGGCGACTGGTGCTCGGGCCGTGTGTTCGGTGTGGGCTGGGACGGCAAGAAGTGGCAACTGGAAGAACTGGTCCAGACCACCCTGCAGTTCACGGGCGGCGGCAATGACGAGGACGGCAACGTCCTGGCGGTCAACTGCAACTGCTTCTACACCGATGATCGCGGTGCCGATTCCAACCCGCCCGGCGCGCTGTGGCGCATCGTTGCGGAAGACAAGGTACCGGCCGGCGCGGAAACTGCCCGCGTCGTGAAGAAGAAGTAAGCACGCCGGCCGGTCACGGCTTCGTGCGGAACGGCCCTCGCGCCTCGCGGTGCGGGGGCTTTTTCTCGACCCCAATCGACTGGATCACCGATGCCTGTTTCTGCCTCCCCCTCCCCGCTGTCGTCCCGCGTTCGTCGCCGGCGTCGCATCGTCTTCGCGGCTTTTGCGGTTTCCCTGTCCACGCTCGTCTGGGCCGCGGACATCGAATTCCTGAGCGCCGTCGACGATGCGCCACTGGACGTCTCGACGGCCGTCGACGGCGCCAAGCCTTCCGACACGGCCCGAAAATTCCTCAGCACCGGCGTGAATCCCTATGCCGGCAACGCAGACGCCCTCGCCGCGGGCAAGGAGCTGTACAACGAGTGGTGCCAGGTGTGCCATCTGGCGGACGGCTCCGGCCGCATGGGCCCGAGCCTGATCGACGACGAGATCGCCTATCCGCGCATCACCACCGACGTGGGGCTGTTCGAGGTGATCTTCGGCGGTGCCGCCGGTGCGATGCAGCCGTTCTCGCGCCGTGTGACGCACGACGATGTGCTGAAGATCATGGTCTACGTGCGCGAACTGCAGAAGAACGCGCACTGAGCGGCCGGTTGGCCGCTATCGTCGGGGCCGCGGCGCGCCGGACGAGAACGGCCAGCCGCCTCTCCAGTACTGCAGCAGGAAGAATCCCCCGGCGATGCCGCCCAGATGGGCGAAATGCGCGACGCCGGACTGCGTGCCCGTGACACCGAGCACCAGTTCGATCACGCCGTAGACGATCACGAAGATGCGCGCCGGCATCGGAATCGGCGGGAAGATCAGCATCACGACCCGCCGCGGGAACAGCATCCCGAACGCGAGCAGCAGACCGAACACCCCCCCGGAGGCACCCACCGTCGGATACGGCGGCGAATTCGTGATCTGCGACACCAGAAGCTGGGCAGCTGCGGCCGTCAGCACACAGGCCAGGTAGTAGTGCACGTAGCGCTTCGAGCCGAGAACCTTCTCCACGTCCCGCCCGAACATCCACAACGCCAGCATGTTGAACGCCAGATGCATGAAGCTGCCGTGCAGGAAGCCGTAGGTCAGCAACTGCCAGATCTGGAAGTCCGGCGCACCGGATCCCGGCATTCCCCCGGGTGTCCAGAGCGCGAAGTACGCAATGACCACGGGGCCTAGCATGTTCTGCAGCGCAAAGCCGATGACGTTGAGCCCGATCAGGGCCTGGGTGACTGGGGGCAAAGGGGGTGACTCCGATCTTGGAACAGGGGCAGGGATCCCGACGGGCGGCGGAGCGCCTCGACACGCCGAAGGTTAGCAGACGCGGCGCACGGACTGCTGATGCGGCGCTTATTTCTGCGCGGTGGGCGGGCATGCCCGTGGAACGGGCGATGCTTCATCGACAACCGGCGGAGGATCCGACGCCGGCCGTCGGGACCGCCGGGCTTCTACGCGGCGGGATGCGAATCCGGCGGCAGGTTCGGCGGGAGGCTCCCGTCGTGCGGCGAGGTCTCCGGCCCGCCGATGGCGCCTTCGACATCGGGTTCGCGCAAGTGGGACCACGCAGCAGCTTTCAGATCCTCACGCGTCCCGGCCTTCTCGGCCAGGGCACGGCTGAATGCGGTTTCGAGGGTTTCGCGGGGCATGGCGGCAGACTCCTGCAATCGGGTTCGATGCCCCGATCGTCGCGGACGCCGCGCGCCGCACTGCCGTCATGACGGATGGTTGCCCTGCGACCGCCGTTTGGTAGCATCTCGCGCAACCATCGTCATCGAAACCAAGGGGAGGTCGCAATGGCTGAAACCGCGTTGCTCATGGATGCCTTGAAGCGCACGTTGAAGGCCCGCGCCATCACGTACGGCCACGTGGCCCAGAAGCTGGGGCTCTCCGAAGCCAGTGTGAAGCGGCTGTTCTCGCGGGGCGGCTTCACGCTGGAACGCTTCGTCGACGTCTGCAACATCGCCGGCACAACCGTTTCGGAGCTGGCCCGGGACTCCGTCCGCGGCAAGGACGACGTCTCGCAACTGACCCTCGAGCAGGAGCGGGCGATCATGAGCGATCGCAAGCTGCTGTTGCTGGCGGTGTGCGCGCTGAACCACATCACCATCGACGAGATCGTGGCGACCTACGACGTCACCAAGGCCGACTGCGTGAAACTGCTGCTGAAGCTGGAGAAGATCCGGTTCCTGGAACTGCTGCCCGAGAACCGGATCCGCCTGAAGGTCACGCACACGTTCAGCTGGCTGCCGAACGGCCCGATCCAGCAGTACTTCAAGGCGAAGGCACAGACGGAGTACTTCCGCGCGCGCTTCGATCAGTCCCACGAAGTCATGCTGCTCGTGAACGGGCTGCTGTCCAACGGCACCCAGGATCGGCTGATCTCCAAACTGCGGCGGCTCGCCAACGAGTTCGCCGATCTGCATGCCGACGAAAAGCATCTGCCGCTCGGCGATCGCCGGCCCACCACACTGCTGCTGTGCCTGCGACCGTGGGAACTGGACGATTTCAAGGAATTGCGCCGCGCGAAGCCGAAAACGTCCCGCGGTGTCGCCGCGGTGCCCGTCGCTGCGACGGCACGGGGATGGCAGTAGCACTTGCTGCGCCGCCGATGGCGGGTGCTAGCATCCGGCCTCCTTTCCACGCGCAGGAGACCGGCACATGCCCATCATTCACGTACGGCTGTTCGAAGGCCGCAGCACCGACCAGAAACGTGCGTTCGCGGAAGCGGTGACCCAGGACGCGGTACGGCTGCTGGGCTGCACGCCAGAATCGGTCGACATCATCTACACCGACATGGCGAAATCCGACTGGGCGACCGGCGGCAAGCTGTGGTCTGACCCGAAGCCGGGCTGATCCGTACGGACCGATCGAAGCGAGGCAGCACATCGGCCAGCGGAAGCCGGCCGGTTTCGACGCGTCAGGCGTCGGCGCCGTGGCAGAGCTTGTACTTGCGACCGCTGCCGCAGGGGCAGGGGTCGTTGCGACCGACCTTCGCCTCTTCGCGCCGCACCGTCTTCGGCCGGCGAACTTCGGCCCAGAAGTCGTAGACGTCCTGGATCGATTCGGACAGTTCTTCCTGGCACGACGCGATGAACGCTGCCTCGTCCTGCGCTGACAATTCAAGGGAGTCACGCAGCGACGGGTCATGATCGAGGCCGCCCGCGAGAATCAGGAACGGCAGCAGCAGATCGTCGATCTCGTCGGAGGGTGCGGCGTCTTCCCAA
>JAHCKV010000373.1 GCA_026125595.1 Burkholderiales bacterium
GCGCAGCTGCAGCACGTAGTTGCGGACCGCCGCTTCGACGAGAACGGCGAGATTGCGGCCTGCCGCGACCGGCAATTGAACGGTCCGTACGGTGACGCCCATGATCTCTTCGGTGCTGGCGTTGAGGGGCAGTCGCTCGAGTCCGGGTACCACGCCACCCACCGGGCGGACGAGCTGCACGATGAGCTTGAGATTCTTGCGCTGACGCACCGAGGTTTCGCCGAAGATCGTGCGGATGTTCAGCATGCCGAGCCCGCGCACTTCGAGGAAATCCTTCAGCATCTCGGGGCAGCGACCTTCGAGGGTCTGCGGTGCGATGTGATACAGCTCGACGACGTCATCGGCCACCAGGCCGCTGCCGCGGGTGATGAGTTCCAGCGCGAGTTCGCTCTTGCCGACGCCGCTGTCGCCGACGATCAGCACGCCCATGCCCAGCACGTCGAGGAACACGCCATGGCGTGTGACGAACTCGGCGAGGATCCGGCCCAGATAGGCACGCAGTACCCAGATGATCTGCAGGCTGGGCAACGGCGAGACCAGCATCGGCACATTCACCGATGCGGCCAGTTCGGTGAACAGTTCCGGCGCGTGTTCGCCGTCGCTCATGATCAGGCAGGCCATTTCGCTGGCCGCGAGATGGTCCAGCACCAGCCGGCGTGCACCTTCGTCGAGGCTGCGGAAATACTCGGCCTCGGTGTGGCTGAAGATCTGGATCCAGTTCGGATGGATGAAGTTCAGGTGCCCGGTGAGCCCCTTGCTCGAGCTGTTGATTCGGGCGGAGTCCAGCGTCGGGCAACTCTCGCGGCTGCCCAGCAGCCACGTGAGCTTCAGTTCGGCGCGGTTGTCGTCAAACAGCCGCGCGATGCTGATCTGGGGCATGGGGTGACCAGCAGGTGATGAGCTCGTGCAGCTGAACCGGGTCGCGGCAGGCGGCGAGCTGTCGACGCAGTTCGGCGTCGCTGAACATCTCGGCCAGCGCGGACAGGATTCGCAAATGCAGTTCGTGCGCCTTGACGGGAACCAGCAGAACGAAGATCAGGCCCACCGGATTGCCGTCCGGCGCTTCGAACGGAATCGGCTGGTGGGTATGGACGAAGGCACCCACCGGTTCCTTGAGGCCCTTGATGCGGCCGTGCGGGACCGCAACGCCGTGGCCGAGTCCGGTGGATCCGAGGCGCTCGCGGGCGAACAGCGCGTCGTACACGAGCGTGCGACCGAAACCGATGCTGTTCTCCAGCATCAGGCCCACGTGTTCGAACACCCGCTTCTTGCTGGTCACGTCCAGATCGGGAATCACATGATCCGGCGGCAGGAGCTTGGTGATCAGACTGCTCATGGCGGGACGTTCGCCCGGTGCGATCAGATGGATTTGCGCAGATTCACGGGCAGGATCTGCAGGGACTCGCGATACTTGGCAATCGTGCGGCGTGCCACGACGATGCCCTGCTTGCCGAGAATCTCGGAAATCTGGCTGTCCGACAGCGGACGCTTGCTGTCCTCCTCACCGACCAGTTGCTTGATCAGCGCCCGGATCGCCGTGGCCGAGCAGGCGCCGCCGGTTTCGGTGGTCACGTGGCTGCCGAAGAAGTATTTCAACTCGAAGATGCCGCGGGGCGTCAGCATGAACTTCTGCGTCGTCACCCGCGATACCGTGGATTCGTGCAGCCCGAGGATCTCGGCGATCTCGCGCAGCACCAGGGGGCGCATTGCCACTTCCCCGTGCTCGAAGAAATGCCGCTGGCGGTCGACGATGCACTGCGACACCCGCAGGATCGTGTCGAAGCGCTGCTGCACGTTCTTGATCAGCCACTTGGCTTCCTGCAGCTGACCGGACAACTGCTGATAGCTGGAGTCGCGGTTGCGCGACAGGATGTCGGCGTACATCCGGTTGATGCGCAGCTTCGGCATCGCATCCGGGTTCAACGACGTGACCCACATGCCCTTGGTTTTCTTGACCACGACGTCGGGCACGACATAGCGGGGCTCTTCGGTGGAGAAGGTCGATCCCGGACGCGGGTTCAGACTGACGATCAGCCGCTGCACTTCGCGCAGCAGATTGTCGTCGCACTTGAGCACTTTCTTCAGACGCGCGTAGTCCCGGCTGGCGAGGGCGTCGAGATGGTGACGGACGACCGACAGCGCTTCGGTCCGGTACGGGGTCGATGCCGGCAACGCGGCCAGCTGCAGTTCCAGACATTCGGACAGTGTGCGGGCGGCGATCCCCGGGGGGTCCATGTGCTGCACGTGGCGCAGGGCGACCAGCAACTCGTCTTCACCGATCTCGAACTCCACCGGCACGATCGTGGCGAGTTCGACCAGGTCCTGCTTGAAGTAACCGTCGTCGTCGAGCGAATCGATGATCAATTCGACCAGTTGCCGGTCGACATGCTCCAGCGACATCAGCACCAGTTGGGACAGCAGGTGCTCCCGCAGGCTGGGCGATGCGGCCGCGACCTGCGGATAATCGGACTCGTCACCTTCGGCGTTGCCGCTGCCACTGCCGGCGGCGTAGTTGCCGTCGTCCATCCAGTCCGGGTCGTCGACGGCTTCGCGGTCGGACGACTCGGTGGCTTCAGGGACTTCCTGCAAACCGGGTGGATCGTCGGCGTCGTCGTGGGTCGACTCGCTGGTGGTCGCCGCCGCCGTGTCGTGGGACTGGGAATCCGGCGGGATCTCGCTCTGCGGCTCCGGCGTGTTCGGGGGAGAGGGTGGCGCTTCTTCGCCTTCCTCCTCTTCCCGCTCAAGCATCGGGTTGTCCTGCAGGAAGCGTTCGAGTTCCTGGTTCAGCTCGAGCGTCGACAGCTGCAATAGCCGTATCGACTGCTGAAGCTGAGGCGTCAGGGTCAGGTGCTGCGAGAGCTTTAGCTGCAGGGAGTGCTTCATGGGGACTGCGTTAGGCGCAGGGCTTGGGAAGCCGCAAGCTAGAGACGGAAGTTCTCGCCGAGGTAGACCTTTCTCACCGCGTCATTATAGACGATCTCCTCGGGATGGCCGCATGCGAGAACCGTGCCGTCGTTGATGATGTACGCGCGATCACAGATGCCGAGCGTTTCCCGGACGTTGTGATCCGTGATCAGCACACCGATTCCGCGGTCCTTGAGGAAGCGGATGATCCGCTGGATCTCGATGACCGCGATCGGGTCGACGCCCGCGAACGGCTCATCCAGCAGGATGAAGCGGGGTTCACCGGCCAGTGCCCGAGCAATCTCCACGCGCCGTCGTTCGCCGCCGCTCAGGCTCACCGCCGGGCTGTTCTTCAGGTGCGTGACGTGCAGATCGTGCAACAGGGATTCGAGCTTCTCGGCGGTCTCGGCCTCGGGCAGATTGCGCAGTTCCAGCACGGCGCGGACATTTTCCGCGACCGTCAGCTTGCGGAAGATCGACGGCTCCTGCGGCAGGTACGACAGGCCGAGGCGAGCCCGGCGATGGATCGGCAGGCGCGAGACGTTGCCGGCATCGAGCCAGATCTCGCCGCCGTCCAGTGAAACCAGCCCGACGATCATGTAGAAGCACGTGGTCTTGCCGGCACCGTTCGGGCCGAGCAGACCGACCACCTCGCCGCTCTTCACGTCGAGCGACACATCCTTGACGACGGTGCGAGCCTTGTAGCGTTTTTTCAGGCCGACGGCGCGCAACTCGCTGACGCCGTTGGTCGCTTCGATCGGCGCCGGGTCCGGGGTGGCCACGGCCAGGGTGGACGGAGCGTTCACCGGCCGGGCGTCCGTTCAAGGCCGGGTGCCGGTTTCAGGATCACCGATTCCCGCCTGGTCGGTGCGGCGCCGGCAGCGTCCGGCGAATCCGGAGTGGGTTTCTGCTTGGGTTGGATCACGGCCCGGACGCGTCCGCCTTCGGTGGCGGTGGCGGTGCCCGCCGGCTTGCCGATGACCTGGAAGAACTCGGTCTTGGCGTTGTAGGAGATGTAGTCGCCCACCACCTCGTCCTCGCCCTTGGTCAGCCGGCCGCTGTTGAACATCTGCAGCAGGTCCTTGCGGCCGTCGTACTCCAGGCGGTCGGCGAAACCCTCAAT
>JAHCKV010000374.1 GCA_026125595.1 Burkholderiales bacterium
TGTAGATGCGGTCCAGCATGTCGCGGGAATGGGACAGATCCGACTCGGTGATGATGATCGACAGCCCCTGGGATCGAAGCCCGCCGATGACCTCGGCCAGACGGCGCGCGAGCACCGGTGCAACACCCTCGAAGGGTTCGTCGAGCAGCAGCAACTGTGTGCCGGACATCAGCGCCCGGGCCAGCGCCACCAGCTTCTGCTGGCCACCGGAGAGTTGCAGTCCACGCCGCGCCCGGAAGGTTTCGACCTCCGGAATCATCGTGTAGATGCGCTTCAACCGCTCTTCTGCATCGGTGCGGTTGCCGGCCCAGGCCGGAATCAGCACGTTCTCTTCGACGGTAAGTGTCGGGACCAGGCGACGGTCTTCCGGCATGTAACCGATGCCGGCGCGGGCGCGCAGGTGGGTCGGCGTGCTGTCGAGCGGCTTGCCGTCGAACGACACCGAGCCGGCGCGCGGCGTCAGGATGCCCATGATCGCGCGCAGCAGTGTCGTCTTGCCGGCGCCGTTGCGACCGATGAGGCCGACGAACTGGCCGTTGCCGACTTCCATGTCGACGCCGCGCAGGATGCTGACGGAACCGATCGACACATCGAGTTTGCGAATCTCAAGCATGGCCGGCTGTTCCTTCCGCGGCCGGCACGTGCTCGCCGATGACGTAGCGGCGCACTTCCGGATCCGCGAGCACATGGGACGGTACGCCGTCGGCGATGATCCGCCCCTCGTAGAAGGCCAGGATGCGTTGCGTGTAGCGCTCGACGATCTCCATGTCGTGTTCGACGAACAGCACCGTCACGCGGCTCTCGCGCACCGCAGCCATCACCATGTCCATCAGCGTGAACTTCTCGTCGGCCGAGACGCCGCTGGTCGGTTCGTCGAGCAGCAGGATGCGAGGCTGCACCACCATCGCCATCGCGATGTCGAGCAGCTTGCGCGTCCCTTCCGGCAGCAGCCCGGCCTGACGGTCGCGGACGTGGCCGAGGCCGAAGCGATCGAGCATGGTGTCGACCACGGCGGCGGGCGAACTTGCGGTCGCACCGGCCGCCGCCCAGCCGCCGCCGGTGCCGGCGACGATGCCCACGCCGACCAGCAGGTTCTCGCCGACCGTCATGCTGTTGAACAGCTGCGGAATCTGGAACGACCGGCAGATGCCGAGCCGCGTGATGTTGCGCGGGCGCAGCGCCGTGATGTCGCGGCCGTTGAACACGATGCTGCCGGTGTCGGGTTTCAGATAGCCCGTCACCATGTTGATGAACGTGGTCTTCCCGGCGCCGTTCGATCCGATCAGACCGACGATCGAATCGGCTTCCACGGCGACGTGGATGTCCTTCGCTGCGGTCACCGCACCGAAGCTCTTGTTGAGGCCCTTCGCGTCGAGAATCGTCGCCATGGTCATCCCGCCTTGCGACGCTTGAAGATGGACCAGAGCCCGCCCGGCAGGAACAGGATCACCAGCAGCATCGTGATGCCGAGCACCATCTGCCACGTGTTGGGCGAGTACTCGTACGCGAAGCTGCGGATGGTCTCGAACACCAGCGCGCCCGCCAGCGGCGCGAACACGCTGCCGGTGCCGGACAGGATGGCGACGAACACGAACTCGCCGGACTGCGGCCAGTACGCCATCTCCGGGTCGATGTGACCGATGTTGACGGCCATCAGCGCGCCGCCGATGCCGGCCAGCACCGCCGAGATCACGTAGTTGACGTGGATCGTCGCGCGCACCGACGCACCCATGTACTCGACGCGCAGTTCGTTGTCGCGGATGGCGCCGGCCAGCCGGCCCCGGTGCGACGACAGATACAGATGCAGCAGCAGTGCGGAGCCGAGCGTGACGATCACGGCGATGCTGTAGAGCACGACGCGGCGGCTGTCGCCGTCGACCGCGAATCCGGCCAGCGTCTTGGCGGAAATGTTGAAGCCGTCCGTGGAACCCAGTGCCGCCGATTTCACCAACAGGCCGTAGAGGATCATCGAGAACGCCAGCGACAGCATCGCGAAGAAGATCTCGCGATAGCGCGACAGCAGCAGGCCGAGCAACCCGGACACGACCGCGGTGACCGCGGCGCCCGCCAGCACCATCAGCGCGATGTCGGAGACCTTCACGAGGTTTTCCAGCGTGCCGGCGGCGTAGGCGCCCAGACAGTAATAGAGCCCGTGACCGAACGACACGAGGCCGGTGCGCATCAGCAGCATCATGCCGAGCACCACGGTGCCCAGACACAACGACACGTTCGCCAGCGACACCGCCCAGGCGGGCAGCAGCGGCCCGGCGATCAGCAGCACCACCGCGAGGCCGACGATCGCGATGCAGGTCCGGTCGAACTTCATATCTTGCGCACCTCCGCGCCGCTGAACAGGCCCTTGGGCCGGAGGATGAGCACGAGCGCCATCACGAAATAGATGCTGAACAATTCGGCTTCGGGGTAGTAGTGCACGGCCGCGGCACGCACCAGACCGACGATCACCGCGCCGAGCGCGGCACCGCCCAGGCTGCCCAGGCCGCCGATCACGACGACGGCGAACGCCAGCACGATCACTTCGGCGCCCATGCCGGTGATCACCGAGACGGTCGGCGCGGTCAGCGCCCCGCCGATCGCGGCCAGCGTGGCGCCGACGGTGAACGTCACGAAGTAGGTCATGCCGACGTTGATGCCGAGCGCCGCACTCATCTCGCGGTCGTGAATCACGGCTTTCAGCAGCTTGCCCGAACGCGTGCTGGACAGCGCCCATGCCAGCACGAGGCCCGTGGCGATGGCCACAGCCACCAGCAGCAGGTTGTAGCCGGGGTACGTCAGCTCACCGACCGAGATCGTGCCCAGCATCGAATACGGCGTTTCGCCCATCGGGCCCTGCACGAACAGCGGGTCGACACCCCAGATGAACTTGATCAGGTCTTCGAGGATCAGGAACAGTGCGTAGGTCACGAGCACCAGCACGACTTCGTCCTTGCCGTATTGGAACTGCAACAGGCCACGCTCGATCACCGGGCCGGCGATCAGGCCCACGACGATGGCGGCGAGGGCCAGCATGCCGAAGCTGCCGGCGGCAGGCAGTCCGGCGTTGAACCACGCACTGGTGAAGCTGACGGCGGCGAAGGCGCCCAGCGCGTACAGACTGCCGTGCGCAATGTTCAGGATCTTCATCACGCCGTAGATGAGCGTGAGGCCCACGGCGATGATGAACAGCCAGGAGGAGTAGATCAGGCCGTCGATGACGACCGCGAGCAGTTGCGCCATTGCCTTGCTTCTTCCTTCAGCGGGCCCGGCCTACCACTTCCCGGGCTTCATGCCGTCCTTGATCCAGTCCAGGCTCTTCACGCCCTCGGGCGGCTGGATCTGCTCGACCGGGTAGTACTTGACGTTGGTCAGCGTGATCTTGCCGTCGACGGTCTTGGTCACGCCGTAGGCGGTGCCGGTGACGGCCTGGTGGCCCTTGCCCAGCTTCATCATGACCTTGCCGGAGGGCGAATCGAAGGTGGAGTACTCCATGGCCTTGATGACGGCCTCGGTGTCGGCGCCGCTCTTCGCCTTGGCCTTCTCGAAGGCGGCCTTCAACCCGAGGAACGCCATGGCGACGCTGTAGGCCGGGTAGTTGGGCTCGACCTCGCCCCTGACCTTGTAGATCTGGACCAGCCAGTCCTTGAGCACGCTCTTCTGCGCATAGGCGCCGTTGGGGCCGCGCGCGCCGATGATGGTACCGTCGGGGATGTTGCCGGGCAGCCGGTGCAGGTAGGGCTCGCCCGCGACCAGGATGAGCTGGCTCTTGTCGAACAGGTTGCGCGGCGTGGACTGGAGCATGAAGGCCTCGAGGTCGCCGCCCCACAGGCTGGAATGGATGACGTCGGAGCCCGATTGCAGCAGCGCGGAGATCTCGGGCCCGTACTGGCCGGCGCCGAACTTGGGCATCTGCGAGGTCGTGACCTCGACCTTCCGCCGCAGCGTGGACATGACGGCGGTGAAGTCTGTCCAGGAATCCTGGCCGTAGGCGTAGTTCTGGTTGATGCCGGCGTAGTTCTTCATGCCCGGCTT
>JAHCKV010000375.1 GCA_026125595.1 Burkholderiales bacterium
GGCGCAATCCGAACTGATCTTCCAGACGATCGAGGGAGATACCGGCCGCGCGGGCCATGGCGTCCCGCAACGCCAGTGACAGATTGGGGGCCTGAACCTGCTTCAACAAGACCTCGCCCGCCTTCAGGAACGACGCCCGACCTTCCGCGCTCGTCATGTCCAGCTCGGCCTGCATCGATCGCAACAGATAGGCAGACAGCGGCTCCGCGCTGTCCACCAGGGCCTCGAACGCCTCGCGGCCCTGGGCACGGACGAAACTGTCGGGATCCTCGCCGTCCGGCAGGAACAGGAAACCGACGTGCTTGCCATCGGTCAGGGCCTGCAGGCTGTTCTCCAGCGCCCGCCAGGCGGCCTTGCGGCCGGCCTTGTCACCGTCGAATGCGAACACGATGTGATCGGTCTGCCGCAGCAGTTTCTGCACATGGGTCGGCGTAGTAGCCGTGCCAAGCGTCGCGACGGCGTACTCGACGCCGTGCTGCGCCAGCGCGACCACGTCCATGTAGCCCTCGACCACGAGCACGCGCCCGGCCGTCCGGATGGCCTGTCGCGCCTGGAACAGCCCGTACAGCTCCCGCCCTTTCTCGAAGACCGGCGTTTCCGGCGAGTTCAGGTATTTGGGCTCACCCTGACCGAGCACGCGCCCGCCGAACCCGATGATGTCCCCCCGTGGATTCACGATCGGGAACATGATCCGGTCGCGAAACCGGTCGTAGCGCCGCCCTTCCTCGTTGCGGATCACCAGCCCGGCCTCGACCAGCCGTTGATCGGCGTAGTCCTCGAACACAGCCTCGAGGTTCTGCCAGCCGTCGGGCGCGAAGCCGAGCCCGAAACGGGCCGCGACCGCACCGGTCAGTCCGCGGCCCTTGAGGTAGTGAATGGCCGTCTCCGACTGCTTCAGCTGTTCCTTGTAGTAGCGCGCGGCCCGTGCCAGCACATCGTTCAGCTCCGGGCCGACGGCGCGCTCGGGGAGCCCGCTGCCACCCCGCGGTTCCGGATCGGGCACCGCCATGCCGACCCTCGCGGCGAGATCCTGGACCGCTTCGACGAAGCCCAGTCCGTGGTACTCCATCAGAAAGCTGATCGCCGTGCCGTGGGCACCGCAGCCGAAGCAGTGATAGAACTGCTTCGCAGGGCTCACCGTGAACGACGGCGACTTTTCGGTATGGAAGGGACAGCAGGCGGACAGATTGGCGCCGGCCTTCTTCAACGGGACCGCCGATTCGATCACGTCGACGATGTCGACCCGGCTCAGAAGATCCTGGATGAAGGATTGCGGAATCATGCGTGCCCGGTGGTGATGCGGCGCCCGGACGAGAACGCCGGAAACCAGGAACTGCGACCGATTATAGGCAGGCCTGACCGGTCCGCCCGACCGCTATCCGGATGCCGCAGCGCCCGGATCGAACGGATCAACCGCCGGTGAGCTTCGCCTTCACCAGCCCGGACACCTTGGCCATGTCGGCCCGGCCGGCGAGCTTCGACTTCAGCACCGCCATGACCTTGCCCATGTCCTGGGGGCCGCTCGCTCCGGACGTGGCAATGGCCTCGACCACCGCCTGTGCGATCTCGGCCTCGGTCGCGCCCTGCGGCATGTACGCCGTCAGCACGTCCACCTCGAACTTCTCGACGTCGGCCAGATCCTGCCGGGCCGCCGCTTCGTACTGGCTGATCGAATCGCGCCGCTGCTTCAGCATCTTGTCGATCACGCCGATCACATCGGCGTCGGTGAGCGTGATGCGCTCATCGACTTCGCGCTGTTTCAGCGCCGCCAACAGCAGGCGCAACGCGCCGAGGCGGGCCGTTTCCCGCGCCCGCAGCGCGTTCTTCATGTCTTCGGTGATGCGCGACTTGAGGTCCGACATGGCGTTCTCCGGAAACGAAAACCCCGCGGGCCCGGAGGCGCGCGGGGTGCAAGGCGATGGCCGGGGTCGTTCGGCTTAGTACAGCTTCGGCGGCAGCAGTTGGCTGCGCAGGCGCTTGTGGTGACGCTTCACGGCGGCGGCGAGCTTACGTTTGCGCTCGGCGGTGGGCTTTTCATAGAATTCCCGGGCGCGCAGCTCCGTCAGCAGCCCGGTTTTCTCCACGGTGCGCTTGAACCGGCGCAGTGCGACCTCGAACGGCTCGTTTTCCTTGACGCGTACTGTCGGCATACCTGTCCTCTGATCGGCCCGGAACGAAGCCGAGCAAGTTGATTCGTTGATTCGGTTCTGCGAAGGTGGGGCTGGCGACCCTTCAAGCCGAGCCCCGTGAGGGCGGCGAAGATAGCACAGCCTGCCGCCCGTTGAAACCCATTCTCCCGCCTCCCGATCCCGATTTGTCCACCTCCACCACGCTGATCCTCGGCATCGAATCGTCCTGTGACGAAACCGGTGTCGCGCTGTACGACGCCACGCGGGGCCTGCTGTCCCATGGGCTGCACTCCCAGGTGGACCTGCACGCGGCCTACGGCGGGGTCGTGCCGGAACTGGCCTCGCGGGACCACATCCGGCGCCTGCTGCCGCTGATCCGGCAGATTGCGAACCAGGCCGACGTGACGTTGGATCAGCTCGATGCGATCGCCTACACCGAAGGCCCCGGCCTCGCCGGCGCGCTGCTGGTGGGCACCGGCTTTGCCCACGGCCTGGGCCTGGCGCTGGACATTCCGGTCATCGGCGTCCATCACCTCGAAGGGCATCTGTTGTCGCCGTTGCTGGCGCAGCCCGCGCCCGCGTTTCCGTTCGTGGCGCTGCTGGTGTCGGGCGGACACACGCAGTTGATGCGTGTCGGCGCTGTGGGCGACTACGAATTGCTGGGTGAGACGGTCGACGACGCGGCGGGCGAAGCCTTCGACAAGACTGCGTCGCTGCTGGGGCTGGGCTACCCGGGCGGCCCGGCGCTGGCGCGACTGGCGGAAGCCGGCAAGCCCGGCCGGTTCAAGCTGCCGCGCCCGATGATCGCGTCCGGCGATCTCGATCTGAGCTTTGCAGGCCTCAAGACCGCGGTGCTGACCATTGTGCGCAAGCAATCGCTGTCGGATGCGGATCGCGCCGATCTGGCGGCCGACTTCCAGGCCGCCGTCGCCGATGTGCTGGTCGCCAAGGCGCTCGCGGCAATCGACCGCGTCGGCGCGGAACGGCTGGTCGTCGCCGGCGGCGTCGGCGCCAACCGCGAGTTGCGCCGGCGGTTGCTCGCGACCGCGGAAACGCGCGGCGTCGGCGTCCACTTTCCGGACCTGCAGTTCTGCACCGACAACGGCGCGATGATCGCGTTTGCCGGCGCGATGCGCCTGCACAGCCGACGCGCCGCAGGCAGTTTCGGCGTGCGGCCGCGCTGGCCACTGACCGACACCGCCGTCACGTCTTCCTGAAGCCACCTTCGCGACCGGATCGGAGCTTGCGGATGTTCTCCTTGTGCCGCCAGACGATCAGGACCGCCATGACCAGCACGGCAAGTGTCACAGGGCCTGCACCGAGCAGCCACCACGCCAGCAGCGGCGCGGCTACCGCCGCAGACAAGGCACCCACCGACGAAATACGGGTGGCATAGAACGCCACGATCCACACGGCGATGGTGCCGAGTCCGAGCCAGCCGGACAGCGCGAACAGGATACCGGCCGCCGTTGCGACGCCCTTGCCGCCCTTGAAGCGGAAATAGAGCGGGAACAGATGCCCGAGGAAAACGGCCAGCGCCACCAGCGCGATGGCGGTCTGATCGAGCCCCCAGTCGGCGGCGTGTCGGCGGGCCAGCCAGACGACGATGAAACCCTTCAATGCATCGCCGAGCAACGTCAGCAACGCCGCAGACTTGCGACCGGTGCGCATGACGTTGGTCGCACCCGGATTGCCCGACCCGTAGCTGTGCGGATCGGGCAGCCCGTACAACCGGCTCACGATGACCGCGAACGACAGCGAGCCGATCAGATAAGCGGCAACGGTGGCGAGCAGCGAGTTCATGTCGGCCGCGAACGCAACGACGGCGGACGACAGGCGGCACCGGAATCCGGTGCGATAGCAGGCAATGGACGAATCATGGACACTACCCCCGG
>JAHCKV010000376.1 GCA_026125595.1 Burkholderiales bacterium
TGATCGGACGTGCGTTCCGTGCTGGCCGGTGCCGACATGTCGCGAAGACGATGTGTCAGGCCGCCTGTCGGCGTCGCCTCAGCGCGAAGTTCTCGCCGCGACCGATCAGGGCTTCGAGTTCCGCGGTCGGCAGCGGCGGGCTGAACAGGAATCCCTGGATCTCGTCGCAGTCGAGGTCGGCCAGGAACCGCAACTGCGCTTCCGTTTCGACGCCCTCGGCGACGACCTTGAGGCGCAGACTGTGGGCCAGCGCGATGACGGCCCGGGTGATGGTGGCGTCGTCGGCGTCGCCGGGAATGTCTTTCACGAACGAACGGTCCACCTTGAGACTGTCCACCGGCAGGCGCTTCAGATAACCGAGCGACGAATAGCCCGTCCCGAAATCATCGATGGCGATGCGCACACCCAGCGTTTTCAGTTCCGACAGCGATGCGATCACGCGCTCCACGTCCTGCATCATCATCGATTCGGTAATCTCGAACTCGAGCCATGCCGGATCGACGCCGGTTTCCGCGATGATCGTCCGGATGCCGTCGACGAAGCCGTCGGCATGTAGCTGGCGCGCCGACAGATTCACCGCGACCCGTAGCGGCTGCAGTCCCGCGGCGGCCCAAGCGACGGCCTGGCGTGCGGCCGTTTCCAGTACCCACTGGCCGATGGCACCGATGAGGCCGGTTTCCTCGGCGAGCGGTATGAACTGTCCGGGAGAAACCAGCCCGCGCTCCGGATTCATCCAGCGCACCAGCGCTTCGACGCCGGTGATGCTGCCGTCGCGCACCGACACCTTGGGCTGATAGTGCAGCACGAACTCGTTGCGCTCGCGCACCGCGCGCTTCAGCTGGGATTCGAGCGCGAAGCGGTCCATGTCCGCGGTGTTCATGTTCGACGAATAGAACTCGAACGTGTTCTTGCCCTTTTCTTTGGCACGGTACATCGCGATGTCCGCGTGCTTCAGCAGCGCCTGCGGATCGGCGCCGTCGTCCGGATGCATCGCGATGCCGACACTGGTCGTCAGCATCAGCTCCTGCCCGGCGAACGACATCGGTCGCGCGACCTCCTGCAGCAGCTTGCGCGCGATCTCGGCGAGTGCGTCGGCCGAGGCTGGCTCCTCGATCAGCACGACGAACTCGTCGCCACCGAGCCGTGCGACGATGTCCGACGAGCGTACGGATTCGGACAACCGCTGGCCGACGACCTTCAGCAACTGGTCGCCGTGGTCGTGTCCGAGCGTGTCGTTGATGACCTTGAAGCGATCGAGATCGATGAACAGCACCGCTAGCCGCTTGCGGTACCGCAGCGCGCGCGACAGTGCATGGGTCAGGTGGTGCAGGAACAGATTGCGGTTCGCGAGTCCCGTCAGGTCGTCGTAGTGCGCGAGCCGGCGGATGCATTCGTCGGCCTCGCGCCGGGCGCTGATGTCCTGCACGGCGCCGGACATCTTGACGGCCCGACCCAACGCGTCCATTTCGGTGGTGCCGGTGACCCGCATCCAGCGGCGTTGGCCGCGGCCGGATTCGATCTGCAGTTCCACGTCCCAGCTCTCGCTGTGCTTGCGCGAGCGCTGGAACGCATCGCGCAGCACTTCCCGGTCGTCCGGCGTGAAGAACCGGGCGGTGCTCTCGGTGGTGGGGACGAAGGTCTCCGGGTCGACTTCGAACAGTCGATACATCTCCTCGGTCCAGAAGATCTTGCCGCTGGACAGATCGAGTTCCCAGCCCCCGATGCGTGCCGCCTGCTGGGTCTGTTTCAGCAGCGCGCCCTGGCGCTTCAACTCGGCCGCACTGGCCAGCAATGCAGCCTCACCCGCATCGCGTTCCTGTTCGCGCTGCCGTTGCTGGCGATTGGCCCATGTCGCGGCGAAGGCGAGGCCCGCCAGCGACAGCGCGAACAGCACGAACGGCACGATCACGCGGTCTTTCCAGATCGACAGCAGCGCGTGGTCCGGAATCGACAGGTAAGCCGTCACCGGATAGTCGGCGAGGCGGTGGAAGTGCACGGTGCGGGGGATCCTGTCGTAGGTGCCCACCACGTTCATGCGGCCCAGCGCCGGGAAGCCGTCGACCTGCAGTTGCTTCCAGACGGCCAGCGTGCCGCGCGACGCGAACAGCTGCGCCGGATCACGCGGCATCGGAATCCGTGACAGCAGATAGCCGTCGTCGCGGATCAGTCCCATGGTGACCTGATCGGGCAGGATCACATCGGCCCAGATCGCCTGCCGGTTCACCAGAGCGACCGCCGTCGACAGCACGAACCGGGTCTGGCCGTCGAACGGGTCGACCACGCGCAGGTGCAGCGGCAGGATCCATTGCTGCGAGACGGTGCTCCGGATCGGGCGTCCGAGCGCGATGCCGGCCGCATGGGGGCTGCCCGACAGCAGATCCTGGAACGCCGCGTCGGTGTGCAGATTCTCCAGCGACCCGTCGTCGATCTTCGTGGAAGAGGCCACGACACCGCCGTTTGGTGCAAACACGGTGATCCGTTCGAGGTCCGGTTGCGCGTCCCGATGGCGCCGGAGCACGGCCGCGACTTCCAGCGGATAGCGGATGCCACCGACCGACGTCACTTCGCGGGCGATGACGGGCAGCAGGGTCGCCTGTTCGCGCAACGACAGATTGGCCGTGCGGGCCGCGAGATCGGCCAGATTGCCCAGATCGGTTTCCCGTTCTGCGCGGACCGTGGACCACCCATAGATGCCGTAGACGGCGGCACAGACGATGAGTGCCAGGGCCAGCACGCAAAATGCGGCGGTCGTGGCCCCGAGGGCACGGATTTCGAGCGGGCGGAAAGCGTTCACCCGCCGGTTAACGGCAACCCGGGTGCTGTTTTTAGGGTTGGGCCGGCCGGACGGCCGTATTTCGTGAGTGCCTACTTGCCCGCGGCGGTTCGCCGACTGCCCAGAACGACCAGAACGGCGCCGATCAGGAAGCCGATGAAGCAGACCAGAGACCATTCGGCGATCGACAGTCCGATGAACGTCCAATCCACCTTGGAGCAGTCACCGGAACCCTGGAAGATCATCGGCCAGGCCTCGGTCAGCGGAAACGACTCGAGCATGTATTCGAGCCCGGGGCCGCATTCGGCGATGGCCGGCGGGTTGTGCTGCAACCACGTTTGCCGGATCGCGACGCTGCCGCCGGCGATCGCCGTGAGGCCGATCAGCGCCCCGTAGAGCCGCAGGCCCGTGCGCTGCGGTCCGTGGATCATCCCGACCATCGCGATCAGCCCGAGCACGACAAACGCGTAGCGCTGCAGGATGCACATCGGGCACGGCTGCAGTCCCACGGCGTGCTGCAGGTATAGCCCGTACGCCAGCAGGCCGGCGCAGGCGACGAACATCGCCGCCAGCAGGATGCGCGGTGACAGAAGTCGGGTCAGGCTCATCGGCAACGGGCGAACTCAGATCGCCTGGAAGGCGTTGTCGAGATCGCGCTTCAGATCGGCGATGTCCTCGATGCCCACCGACAGCCGGATCAGGTTGTCGCCGATGCCGAGCTTGGCGCGGCGCTCGGCCGGCACCGACGCGTGGCTCATCAGGCCGGAGTGACCGATCAGGCTCTCGACGCCACCGAGACTCTCGGCCAGCGTGAACACTTCGCAGCGTTCCAGGAAGCGCTTCGTGCCGTCGAGATCGGTCTTCAGCGCCGCCGAGATGACGCCGCCGAAGCCGTTCATCTGGCGCTTCGCCAGGGCATGCTGCGGATGGGATGCGAGACCGGGATAGATCGACGCCTCGATCTTCGGGTGCCGTTCGAGCCAGCCGGCGATCTCCAGCGCATTGGCATTGTGGCGTTCCATCCGCAGCGGCAGCGTCTTGACGCCGCGCAGTGCGAGAAAGCTGGAAAACGGATCGAGGATCGAGCCGACCGCGTTCTGCAGGAACGAGAAGCGCTCCTGCAGTTCGGCGTTGTCACCGACCACGACGACGCCACCGACGACATCCGAATGCCCATTGATGTACTTGGTGATCGAATGCAGCACGATGTCGAAGCCGTGCTCCAGCGGGCGCTGCACGTACGG
>JAHCKV010000377.1 GCA_026125595.1 Burkholderiales bacterium
ATGTCCGGCGTCCTGTGCCGCTGCGGCACGTACGTGCGGATCCGTGCGGCGATCCATCGGGCGGCCCGTCTCGCGGCCGACGCCGGTTGACATGGCGGCAATCGCCCGCGGAATCGCGTCGGTCGTGGCGCTGGCACTGGCGGCAGGCGTCGGCACGGCCGAATCGTCGCCGGGCGATCCGGCCCGCGGCTACCAACTGTCGGAGAGCTGCGCCTCGTGTCACGACGGCGACGGACGTACCCGCTACGGACTGTATCCGCGCATCGCCGGTCAGACCTATCCGTACCTGCTCGCGGCGTTGAAGGAATTCCGCAATCGCGAGCGACATCAGGCCTTCGCGTTCCAGATGTGGGACCCCGTTGCCCCCCTGTCGGACCAGGATCTGCGCGATCTGGCCGCCTACTACAGCGCTCTGCCGTGGTGAATTGACCCTCGTTTTCGGGGCGTGCTATAAGCCGCAACCCATCAGGGCCGGACGCCGCAGGTGATCCGCCCGTCTCACCAGTTTCGGAGAATTCCCATGCCGGCCATCAGCCGACGCGCCCTCGACCTCGGCACCGAGAATGCCTTCGTCGTATTGGCCGAGGTCAATGCCCTGATCCGCCAGGGCAAGGACATCATCTCGTTCTGCATCGGCCAGCCCGATTTCCATACGCCGGTCAACATCCAGGATGCCGCGGTCAAGGCCATCCGTGAAGGCCGGCACGGCTACACGCCGTCCGCCGGCATCAATGAGTTGCGCGAGGCCGTCGCCCGCAACGTCGGACGCTCGCGCGGCCTGGCCGTGGAGCCCGGTGACGTGGTCGTGGCGGCGGGTGCCAAGCCGTTCATCGGCTACACGGTGTTGTCGACGACCGATTTCGGCGCCGGTGACGAAGTGATCTATCCGAACCCGGGTTTTCCGATCTACGACTCGCAGATCCGCACCAACGGCGCCGTGCCGGTGCCCATCAGCCTGCGGGAATCGCGCGCGTTCAATTTCGATCCGAACGAACTCGAAGATCGCATCACGCCGAAGACGAAGCTGCTGATCCTGAATTCGCCGCACAACCCGACCGGGGGCGTGATCCCACGGACCGAGATGGAAGCGATCGCCGAGATCCTGCGCCGGCACGAACAGATCTGGGTATTCGCGGATGAGATCTATGGCCGTCTCGTCTACGACGGCGAGTTCTGCTCGATCGCGAGCCTGCCCGACATGCAGGAGCGCACCATCATCGCCGACGGCTGGTCCAAGACCTGGGCCATGACCGGCTGGCGCTTGGGCTTCGCGGTGAATCGCAGGCTTGCCCCGTCGTTCACGACGTGGATCACCAACACCGAATCCTGCGCGTCGCACATCAGCCAGTGGGCCGGCGTCGAGGCTCTCGACGGTTCGCAGGACGATGCGCAGCGCATGCGCGACATCTTCTTCGAGCGGCGCAACCTGATCGTGCGCCTGCTCAACCAGGTGCCCGGCGTCACGTGCCAGAGCCCGGGCGGCGCGTTCTACGTATGGCCCAACGTCACCGAAGCGTGTGCGTTGATCGGTGCCCGCGATTCCGAAGAATTCCGCGTGCGCCTGCTCAACGATGCGGGTGTGGCCGTGCTCGCGGACATCCACTTCGGACCGCGCGTCGCCGGCGAAGGCCAGCACATCCGCTTCAGCTACGCGGCGTCGAACGAAGCGATCGAACGGGGTGTCGAGCGGATGGCCGATTTCATCCGCCGCAACACGGTCGCCCGCGCGTCGGCGGCCTGACATGAAGCCGACCCTCGTCGCCGGACTCATGTCCGAGTTTCGCTATCGGGTGCCCGTGCACAAGACCGTGCCGGCCCTTTATCCGGAAGCCGCGGAATTCCAGCAGATGCCCGAGGTGTTCGCGACCGGCTTCATGGTCGGCTTCCTCGAGTGGGCGTGCATTCGTGCCATCGAACCACATCTCGACTGGCCAGCCGAAATGACGCTCGGCACCCACATCGATGTGAGTCACAGTGCCGCCACACCGCCGGGTTTCGAAGTGACCGCCAAGGTGAAGCTGACGACGGTCGAAGGCCGCAAGCTGGTGTTCGAGGTCGCAGCGCACGACGGGGTCGATGTCATCGCCAGCGGCCGGCACGAGCGGTTCGTCATCGACCGTGCACGCTTCGTCGACAAGGTGAGAAAGAAGGCTGACCAACAACAGACTGGCCTGCGTCAGGCGAAGCCGTGACGCCCAGGCCGCTCTTCCGGTGACACGATCGGTTCCCGTCGAGAGACAACCTTCGCGTCACGCGAAGCCGTGACGCCCAGGCCGCTCTTCCGGTGACACCTTCAGTTCCGCGGTTGCGGCTTCGACAGATCGGTCGGTGAGCGTTCCAGCAGGATGTCCTGCATCCGGGCCTCGATGGCCGGCTTGATGCGCTGGTGCGGCAGCACGTAGAAGCGCTCGTCGCGGATTGCATCGAACACCAGATCGCCGACGGTTTCCGCGGTGATCCTGCCACTGGTCACGGCCTTGCGCAGTTGTTCGTCCCGCGCGAGGTCCTCCGGCGTCTTCTCGCGATCGGCGTTGCGCAGTTCCTGCGGCCGGTTGCGTTCCGAATCGGCGATGCCGGTGGGCACGTACGCGGGACACAGCACCGACGCTTTCACCAGATCGGTCTTGCCGGCCAGATCGTGGTGCAGACATTCCGTCAGCGTCACGACGGCATGCTTCGACACGCAGTAGATCGCCATGCCCGGCGGTGACAGCAGTCCGGCGACGGAGGCGGTGTTGACGATATGGCCTTCGTCCTTCTGCGACAGCATCAGCGGCACGAAACTGCGCAGGCCGTGGATCACGCCGTAGACATTCACGCCCATGCACCACTGCCAGTCTTCCAGCGTGTTTTCCCATGCGAGTCCGCCGGGTGCCACGCCGGCGTTGTTGCAGACCACGTGCACGGCTCCGAACCTCTCCAGTGCCGCGTCGCGCAGCGCGTCGACGTCCGACTGCCGCGCCACGTCGCAGCGCACGCCAATGGCCTCGTGCCCGTTCGCGGCGAACGCGGCCGTGGTGGCATCGAGCGCGTCCTGCTGTACATCCGCCAGCACGATCCGCATGCCCTCCCGCGCGAATCGTTGCGCCATCGCGCGCCCGAGTCCGCTGGCACCCCCGGTCACCACCGCCACCCTGCCTTCGAACCGCTTCATGGAATGTTCTCCTCCGTTGTTCCGATCGACGCGCCGAGCGCCCCTCCGGATCGGCCGCGAGTGTACCGCGGGCCGTCCGGCTTCCGTTGCCGTGGCCGGAGGGCGAGGTTATTCTCGCTTCGATAACAGGAGGGGAGTCATGCAAGAGCAGTTCGTGGGCACCATGCCGGTGCAGGAGCGCCATCGCTTCGATACAGCCGCGCTCGAGCGCTATCTGCGTGCACACGTCGAAGGATTCGCCGGTGATCTCGTCGTGGAGCAATTCAAGGGTGGACAGTCCAACCCGACGTTCCTGTTGACGGCCGGCGGCAAGCGCTACGTCCTGCGCCGCAAGCCGCCGGGCAAGCTGCTGCCGTCGGCGCACGCAGTGGACCGCGAGTATCGCGTCATCACGGCGCTTTACGGCACGGACGTCCCCGTGGCGAGGACCTGGTGCCTGTGCGAGGACGAATCCGTGATCGGCACCATGTTCTATGTCATGGACTGCGTCGCCGGGCGGGTGCTCTGGGACCCGGCGCTGCCCGGGATGGACAATGCGGCGCGCGCCGCGCATTTCGACGAGATGAACCGCGTGATCGCGGCCCTGCACAAGGTCGACTACCAGGCCATTGGCCTCGGCGACTACGGCAAGCCCGGCAGCTACATCGAGCGCCAGGTCAACCGCTGGATCAAGCAGTACCGCGCCTCGGAGACCGAGCGGATCGAGGCGATGGAAAACCTCATCGAGTGGCTGCCGAAGAACATCCCGGCGGGGGACGAGACCACCATCGTCCACGGCGACTATCGCCTGGACAACGTGATGTTCCACCCGCACGAGCCGCGGATCCTGGCGGTGCTCGACTGGGA
>JAHCKV010000378.1 GCA_026125595.1 Burkholderiales bacterium
CCCTTCACCACCCGCGGAGCGCCGGTGATCGTGTACGACTTGGACTGGTCGACCGTGACGGTGGACCATACTTCCTTGCCGTTCCTCGCATCGAGCGCGATCAGGCGGCCATCGAGAGCGCCGACGTAGATCTTGCCGTTCCACGCGGCGAGGCCACGGTTGACGACATCGCAACAGGCGATGCTGCCGGTCGGACCCGGGACCTTCGGGTCGTACTTCCACAACTCCTTGCCCGAAGCCGCGTCGTACGCATACACCTTCGACCACGCGGTGCTGGTGTAGAGCACGCCGTCGATGACCAGTGGCGTCGCCTGCTGGCCACGGCGCGTATCGAAGTCGCCGTACCACGCGAGTTGCAGCCGACCGACATTCTTGTGATTGATGCGCGACAACGGGCTGTAGCGCGCTTCGGCGTACGTACCGCCGACCGTCATCCAGTTGCCGGGCTCGCCGGCTGCGCGCGCGAGACGCTCGGCGTTCACATCGGCCGGCTGCTTCGACTGCGCCAGCACGTGCGCGCAAGGCAGGACCAATGCAGCCTGCACCAGCAGCACCTGCAAGGTTCGCAAGGGCGTGATCATTTCTGCTCCTCCATCTTATGGTCTTCGGGAATGGCAACGACACGCTCCGACGACCGGAACGTCGCGACCGTCCTGTCGCGCGACGACGAATCGCTCGCGCACCGCAGGCCATGCGAGGCGGCGATTCGCCCCACGTGGCAGGGCGCACGGACTGTAAAGACGGACGCCCCCTGCGCCACGGGGCCGAGTTCCCGCATCGCGCGCAACAGTCTCACGCGGCGTCGGACCCGCTTTTCCCTGTCCCGCGGCGATGATTCCGCAGCGATGACTGCGCGATTTCCCCGTGCCGCCGGGAAGCCTGGCCGCCGCCGCCGGGTGCGATGCGCAGTTCATCGGGCAACGCAGGTACCATCCACCCTTCGCAAAACGATCCACATAACAACGGAGGAAACCGCAACATGGCCGAGAAGAAACGCGTCGCGCTCGTCACCGGTGCCGGCACCGGCATTGGAAAATCCGCAACGCTGGCGCTGCTGAAGGACGGCTACCATGTCGTGCTGGCCGGACGTCGTGTCGAACCGCTCGAGCAGGTGATCACGCAATCCGGCGCAGGCAGCCGCGCGCTGGCGGTCTCCACCGACGTGGCCGATCCGGTGTCGGTGAAGGCGCTGTTCGCGAAAACCAAGGACACGTTCGGACGCCTCGATGTGCTGTTCAACAACGCCGGTGTCGGCGCGCCGGGCATTCCGATGGAAGATCTGACGTTCGAGCAGTGGAAGGCGGTGGTCGACATCAATCTGACCGGCCCTTTCCTGTGTACCCAGGAAGCGATCCGGATCATGAAAGACCAGGATCCGCGCGGTGGCCGCATCATCAACAATGGCTCGATTTCCGCGCACGCCCCGCGCCCGAACTCGGCGCCCTACACGTCGACCAAGCACGCGATCACCGGTCTGACCAAGTCGACATCGCTGGACGGTCGCCGGTACGACATCGCGTGCAGCCAGATCGACATCGGCAACGCGAAGACCGAACTGGCCGCGCGCATGGCCACCGGAGTGCCGCAAGCCAATGGCACCATCGCGATCGAAGCGATGATGGATGTCGACCACGTCGGCGCCGCCGTTCTGCACATGGCCAACCTGCCGATCGACGTGAACGTCCAGTTCATGACCATCATGGCGACCAAGATGCCGTTCGTCGGCCGCGGCTGAGCCAGGTCTCCGCCGTCCGGTCCGGCTCACCCCCACCTTGCCGGTGGGGGTTTTCATTTCAGCGGCCCCGACGGGAAGATTTTCCGTCACCCATCGGAAGTTGACCGGTTGCGGCCGCGCTCCGATACTCGGTGCCAATCCCGGTCCCGTCGACGGGTTGTCGCTTCACTATCGAGCCAGGAGCCGCAGAATCATGGGCAGACGATCGTGTGGAACGTGGGGCCGGGCAATCGTCGTCGCCTGGTCGTTGGCGGCGGCCTGCTTCGCCGGATTCGTGTCGCTCCCGGCCGCGGCCGACGACCTCGTCGTGCCCGTCGATGATCCCGCCGTGGTGGCGCTGGGCAAGGAGAAGTTCGGCGAAAAGTGCGGTGGCTTCTGTCACGGCAGCGGTGGAAAAGGCGGTCGGGCGCCCTGTCTGATCTGCGGCAGCTTCAAACGCGGCGGCACCGACGCGGACCTCTTCAAGAACATCAAGAGCGGCGTACCCGGTTCGGCAATGGGCGCGTTCGGCGACATGTACTCCGACGAGCAGATCGTCGCGATCGTTGCTTTCCTGCGGGCGGAACAGAAAAAGAAGGCGGAAGAGGCCCAGTGATTCCGGGCGCGGGTCGCGCCCGGCCCGTCGGTGAATCTCTGCGCCGAACCGGGGCGGCCCGCACTGCCGTTTCAGACAAGTCCCCCCCCGATGGGATACCGCCCCGGCTTTTCTGGATGGCGTCGTCATCGCTATCCACAAATGTGATGGCGAAACCGGGTTCCAGCCGTTGACGCCGCGAGACGCGCGGGACAATACTCACGAAACGGCAGGATTTTCTCCCAACAAGCTGTCAACCCATTGATTCCGGAGACGAAAGTGAATCTATCCCCCCTAGGTAAGCTGGGTGCGACGGCGGTCCTGGCCTTCGGCCTGGTCCAGGGCGCATCCGCCGCGACCCAACCCGTGATGTTCAACCTGCTGAACATGGCCGCCACGGTCACCAACGTGATGGATGTCGGCGATACGCTGTTCGTCGACACGCTGGTCACCACCGAAACCGGCGCGCTGAATCAGTCGGTCACGTTCACCGTCGGCCCCGACGTCGACGGCTTCTTCGGCTCCGCGGTCTGGCAGGTGAGTCCGGCGGCTAGTACCGCCCCGCGTCTGGTCGGCGTCAACATCGACCTTTTCGATTCGACCAACACCCTGGTGACGTCCGACGTCTTCGGTGGCGTTCTGGGTGGCTACGCCGTGTCCAGCTTCCTCGCCGACCTCACGCCTGGCACCTACAAGCTGGTCGCCACCGGAACAGGCGTCCGCGACAGCTCGCTCGACATTTCGTTGACTTTCACGAGCGCCGTGCCGGAACCCGAAACCTACGGCATGCTGCTGGCTGGTCTGGGCATCCTCGGCGCCGTCGCAGCGCGCCGAAAAGTGCTGAACGCCTAGCCGCCGGTCGGCCTGTAGTCCCAGGACCCCCGCCTCGGCGGGGGTCTTTGTTTTTGGAGCCGCGTTCCGGTCGCATGCTCCGTTGCCGCCGTGACCACGACTGGAAAGAACCGCTACAGTCGCGGCCTCGAAACCCACGACAGCCGCCGGAGGAAACCCATGGTCGCCGATTCCCGCCTGCCCAACTTCCGCGCGCTGTCCCCCGCGGACCGGCGGACCCACGTGGCCCGCGCGGCGACACTGAGTGCCGAAGACGTGGAATTGCTCACCGCCCCGGGTCCGCTCACGGTGACGCGGGCCGACGGCATGATCGAGAACGTGATCGGCACGTTCGAGTTGCCGTTCGCGGTGGCCGGTAACTTCCGGGTCAACGGCCGCGACGTGCTCGTGCCGATGGTGGTCGAGGAGCCTTCGGTGGTCGCCGCCGCGTCGTTCATGGCGAAGCTCGCACGTGACTGCGGTGGCTTCGAAACCTCGAGCGACGCGCCGCTGATGCGCGCCCAGGTGCAAGTGCTCGGCATCACCGATCCGTTCGGTGCCCGCCAGGCGCTGCTGCGCCAGCGCGACGCCATCGTCGCGATCGCCAACAGCCGCGATGCGATGCTGGTCGAACTCGGCGGCGGGTGCCGCGACATCGAAGTGCATGTGTTTCCCGATACGCCGCGCGGGGCGATGGTGGTGCTGCACCTGATCGTCGACGTGCGCGACGCCATGGGCGCCAACACCGTCAACACGATGGCCGAAGCGGTGTCACCGCTCGTCGAACGCATCACGGGCGGGTCGGTACGCCTGCGCATCCTGTCGAACCTGGCGGACTTGCGACTGGCCCGAGCCCGGG
>JAHCKV010000379.1 GCA_026125595.1 Burkholderiales bacterium
ACATCTGCGACGTAGGCCAGAAGCTTGGCGATGGTGATTGCGCCCAGTCCGGGAATCGTCCCGATCAGCTCGGCATCCTTGCGAAGCCCCGGATGCCCATCGATATGATCGTCGATCTGCTGGTGCAGCGCGTCCAAGTGCATGCAAGTGCATGGGGTCAGGTCTTGAACCGTGCATTCATGAGGAAGTTCAGAGTCAGGTATTGAATCGTGGATTCAATCTGATGCCACCCTTTAGCGGGATGACTGTTTTCCTGTTTGCATGTCGGTCCACCTGCGTACGCGCCAACCGGATCACCGGCCCGATAACAAGCAACCGAGCTTGCAGCTTCTCGCCAGCGGTCCAGTAGCCGCAATGCAAGGCGATGCGCCGATCGATCGCCCTTCGTTTCGAGGTCACGCAGCAGGTCGCGGACGGTTCATTCAACGCTGCCGTGCGGCGGCGACGATTGATCGCCACCTTGACCGTCGCGATGTCGGCGCACCCGCCCCGAGGTGCTCGATGTTCCAGCGCGGGAAACACGGCTCGCTTCGAAAGACATCTACGAAGACCGTCCAAGGCATCATTATTGTGGTTACAATAATTCCGGTGAAGATCGAGTTCGACCAGGAGAAGCGCGACATAACCCTTGCCGAACGGGGATTGGATTTCGCTCGGGCGATCGAGATTTTTCAGGATCGGCACTTTACCGCCGAGGACACCAGGGAGTACGCGGAACCACGCTTCATCACGGTCGGCATGCTGGACGGTCGAATGATCGTCACAGTCTGGACGCCGCGCAGCGACGCTCGCCGAATCATCAGCATGAGGAAAGCCAATGAACGGGAACAAACCCGCTTCTTCAGCCACCTGGGTTGATCCGGATGACGCTCCGGAGTTGACCGACGAGTTCTTCGAGCGAGCGGACGAATATGAGGGCGAGAAGCTGATCCGTCGCGGTCGACCGAGAACCGATCAACCGAAGCTCGCGGTGACAGTCCGCTATGACGCCGACGTCGTGCAGGCGTTCCGGGCCACGGGTCGCGGCTGGCAGACTCGGATGAATGCCGCACTTCGGGAATGGCTGGAGACTCACCCGACTGCGGATACGAACGACTGAACACGTCGAGGGCATCGAAGCCGTTGCGCACCCGGTTCAAAGTTGCCCGGCGATGATCCGTTGCTCGTAGCCCGGGGTCGGGTCTCGAATCGTGCGTCGACAATCGGCTTCGATCGATGAAAGGCTTGGATCATCTGCACATGCGGACGGTGACAGACCAAGCGTGAAAGCGCCGGGGTGCGCTTCCGCTACGACAACGCCGATCACCTGACCTTTCTTACTTGGGGGCGAGTAAGGAGCAGGGTCCGCGCGGACTTCACGCCGTCTCGAGGATCTGCAGCATCTTCTGCAGCAAGGCTGCCATTTCCGCGTGGCAGTTCAGGAAGTAACGCGCACTCGACTCCGGATTGTCGAGACCGATCCGCACGGTGAGCCAGTCGGGTGCGGCCCGCACAAACACGGCCTCGTCGTTGACGTCGTCGCCGACGAACAGTGCGGAATCTGCGCCCGTAGCCCGCACGAGCTCGATCACCGCGTCGCCTTTGTCGGGCGCCGCCGCTTCGACGATGTTGACGACGCACTTGCCGCCGAATGCGTGCAGCGCCGGATCGAGCCCTTGCAAGGTCTGCGCGATCGTGGCTTCGGCGCGGCCGCGATCCCGCGCGAGTCGGTAGTGCAGCGCCATCGAGTACTGCTTGTCCTCGATCTGCACACCGGCGGCCTGCAGTTCGGCAGATTGCCCGGCGAGCTGCCGGCGCAGGCTCTCCAGTCCGGTGCCGGCGGCGATGGATGGCGCGCGTGCCGGATCTTCGGCGCCATGGTTGCCGATGATGAAGCGCGGCTCGAAGCCCAGCCGCGGCGTTACGTCGGCGACGCTGCGGCCGGTCACGATGGCGACGGGCCGCAGTCGCGCGAGCTGTTCCAGCCAGTGGGCCAGCGCCCGGGAGACCTTGGCGTCGTCGGGCCGCGCGACGATCGGCGCCAGCGTGCCGTCGAAGTCGAAGGCCAGCAACGGTTGTCGGCGCAGCACGGTATCGAGTGCGCGTTCTCCTGCCGGTGAGAAAAGATGCCGCATGTCAGCCCACCTGATGTCGTTGAACGCGCGCTTCGATGCGTTCGCGTTGGCGCCAGCGCCCGGCGTCGGACAGGATCCGGCCGGCCCAGCGATACACGTTGAATTCGCGCACGGTCATGCGCAGGCTCGCCATGCGTTCCCGCTGTTCCGCATCGTGCATGGTGATGGCGCGATAGAGCGCATCGGCAGTTTCCTCCACATGGTACGGATTGACGACCAGCGCTTCGGTCATCTCGCGCGCGGCACCGGCGAACCGGCTCAGCAGCAGCACGCCGCGCTCGTCGTCGCGAGCGGCGACGAACTCCTTGCACACGAGGTTCATGCCGTCGTGCAGGCTGGTCACGACGCAGACGTCGGCCGCGCGATAGAGCTCGTTGACTGCGTCACGATCGTGGTGCTCGGCCAGCAGCCGCACCGGCTGGTAGCCCTCGTGTCCGAAGCGCGTGTTGATGCGCGTGGTGACCTGCTGGATGCGATCCTGGAACGACCGATACTCTTCCAGCGAACTGCGGGACGGCGCGGCCACCTGCACGAACGTGAGCCCGCCGACCCAACCCGGGTGCTTCTCGAGCAGGCGCTCGACCGCGTACAGCCGTTCGAGGATGCCCTTGGTGTAGTCGAACCGATCGATGCCCAGCGCCAGTCGTTGCGTCGGCGGCAGACCGAGGCGCTCGAACACGTTGCGCCGGCATTGCTCGACCGGCGGCCAGGCCGCGACCTCGGCTTCCGACGGCCACGCGATCGAGATCGGATACGCCTCGACCAGCGTCTCGTCGTCGTGGAACGTGATGCGCGAGTGTTCGTGCTCGATCCGCGCTTCGAGATACCGGTCGACGGTCTCGATGAAGTTCTTGCAGTGGAACCGCGTGTGGAATCCGAGGATCGTGCTGCCGAGCATGCCCTGGATGATTTCCCGATGCCACGGGCAGATGCCGAACGATTCCGGATTCGGCCACGGGATGTGCCAGAACGTCAGGATCGTCGCGCGCGGCAGTCGCTCGCGGATCATCGCGGGCAGCAACGCGAAGTGGTAGTCCTGCACCAGCACGATCGGATCGTCGCTGCGGGCCTCCGCCGCGACGGCGTCGGCGAAGCGCCGATTGACGTCGCGATAGCGCTGCCAGTCGGATTCGCGGAACACCGGCCGCACATGCGCGACGTGGCACAGCGGCCACAGGCCCTCGTTGGCGAAGCCATAGTAGAAACCCTGCTCTTCTTCCGGTGTGAGCCACAGCCGCCGCAACGTGTATTCGTCGCGTCCGGGCGGCACCAGCACGCGGTCCTGCGCGTCGACGACCTTCGCATCGGCACCGCCGCTGCCGTGGGCGATCCACGTGCCGGAGCACGCCCGCATCACCGGTTCGACGGCCGTCACCAGTCCGCTGGCCGGCCGCTTCACGACGATCTTGCCGTCGACCTCTTCGTGGATGTAGGGCTCGCGATTCGACACGACGATCACCTGATCGCCGCGCAGCTGGGTCCGCAGCAGCGATCGCAAACGCTCGGGATTCCATTCCGTGTCGGGACCTTGCGCGCGACGGTACTCGTCTTCGAGATCGCGCAGCCGGGCGCGCAGATCGGCGGCGAACGGTGCCAGTTCGGGTGACGCGGGTATTAGCGGCAGCAACAAGCCTTCCCCGCGCAACAGCGCCCGCGCGCCGGAGACCCAGCCGCGCCAGCTCAGCTGCGCGACCACGACGGTGATCATCGCGATGGTCACGCCGAGCGCCGAGATCAGGATGATCAGGTACTGCCGCGTGTCCTGGCTGCGGCGCTCGATGAAGCTCGTGTCGTGCAGCAGCACGAGATCACCGATCCAGCGCGATTCGCTGTTCATTGCGTGGACCCCGACGTGCACCGAGCCG
>JAHCKV010000038.1 GCA_026125595.1 Burkholderiales bacterium
CTGCCGCACCAGCCTCGCGCCGATGGGCAGGTCGATGCCATCCGGCGTGGCGGTTACGTGCTGGTCGAGGCCGGCAACGGCAAACCGGAAGTGGTGTTGCTGGCCACCGGTTCCGAACTCGCACTGGCCGTCGAAGCGCGCAGCGCGCTCGAAGCCGAAGGCATTGCGACCCGGGTCGTCTCGATGCCGGCCACGACGGTGTTCGACCGGCAGGACGCCGCCTGGCGGCAGGCCGTGTTGCCGCCGGGCGTGCCCCGCGTGGCGGTCGAAGCAGGTGTCACCGATTTCTGGCGCAAGTACGTGGGCCTCGAAGGGGACGTGGTCGGCATCGACCGATTCGGCGAGTCCGCACCCGCAGGCGATCTCTTCACCTTCTTCGGCATCACGGCCGCGAAGGTGGCAGCAGCGGCCCGCGGCGTGATCCGGCGGTGACCGACGCAGGCTCGGCATGATGGAGAGGTCCCTCACCCGTCTCGTCGGCGACGTCGGCGGCACCAACGCGCGGTTCGCGCTGGTGCCGGAAGGCGGTTCGCTGCCGGAGCGCGAGCGGACGCTGCCCTGCACCGATTTCCCCGATCTCGAGGCGGCGGTTCGCCACTATCTCGCGCTCGAAGGGAATCCGCCCGTACGCGCCGCCGCGGTCGCCGTCGCCACGCCGATCACGTCGGACCAGATCCGCTTCACCAACAACCATTGGGCGTTCTCGGTGGACGCGACGCGGCAGGCCCTGGGGCTGGATCGGCTCGTGATGGTCAACGACTTCACCGCGCTGGCGCTGTCACTGCCGCTGCTGCGCCCGGACGAGTTGCGCCAGGTGGGTGGCTCGACCGGTGTGCCGGGTCGGCCGATCGCATTGTTGGGTCCGGGCACCGGGCTCGGGGTATCGGGACTGATTCCCCACGGCAACGGGTGGATTCCGCTCGAAGGGGAAGGCGGCCACACGGCGTTCAGCCCGACCACGCCGCGCGAAGCCCGGGTGCTCGAAACGCTCTGGACGCGGTTCGATCACGTGTCGACCGAGCGGCTCGTCAGTGGCCCTGGGCTGGTGCTGCTGTATGAAGTGCTGTGCGGGCTGGACCACGTGCATCTGGTGCTCGACACGCCGCACCAGATCACCGAAGCCGGGATCGCCCGGTCGAATCCTCAAGCGTTCGAGGCGTTGACGATGTTCTGCGCGATTCTCGGCGCCGCGGCTGCCAATCTGTGTCTGACCCTCGGCGCGCGGGGCGGTGTCTTCGTCGGCGGCGGCATCGTGCCGAGGTTGGGCAGCTGGTTCGACACATCGCCGTTCCGCGCACGCTTCGAAACCAAGGGGCGTTTTTCGGACTATGTCGCGGCGGTGCCGGTGTTCGTGATCACGGGTAACAACCCGGCACTGCGCGGCGTCGCCCAAGTGCTGTCGGGCTGACGGCGCGAAGCCAACCCGGCCGCCTCCGGCATCATCCCGGCGTTTGCGTCGACCGCCGTGGGCTAAAATGCCGGCTTTCGATCAGGGGGGATCCTCCATGCCTATCCGTGTCGCCATCAATGGCTACGGCCGCATCGGCCGCAACATCCTGCGTGCGCTCTACGAGTCCGGACGCAACGGCGAAATTCAGGTCGTCGCGATCAACGACCTCGGCAGCCCGGAAACCAACGCGCACCTGACGCGCTACGACACCGCGCACGGCCGCTTCAACGGCACCGTCGCCGTCGAAGGCGACACGCTCAAGGTCAATGGCGATGTCATCAAGGTGTTCGCCGAGCGCGACCCGGCCAAGCTGCCGTGGAAGAGCCTCGACGTCGACGTCGTGATGGAGTGCACCGGCTTCTTCACCGACAAGGCCAAGGCCGCGCTGCACCTGCAAGGTGGCGCCAAGAAGGTCGTGATCTCCGCCCCGGGGAAGAACGTCGACGCGACCATCGTGTACGGCGTCAACCACAACACGCTGAAGAGCAGCCACACCGTCATCTCCAACGCGTCGTGCACGACCAACTGCCTGGCGCCCATGGTCAAGCCGCTGCACGACAAGATCGGCCTGGTGTCGGGGTTGATGACCACCATCCACGCCTACACCAACGACCAGGTACTGACCGACGTGTATCACGAGGATCTGCGTCGCGCGCGGTCCGCGACGATGTCGATGATCCCCACGAAAACCGGGGCCGCCGCCGCTGTCGGATTGGTGCTGCCCGAACTCAACGGCAAGCTCGACGGCTATGCCATGCGGGTGCCGACCATCAATGTCTCCATCGTCGATCTGGCGTTCGTGGCCAAGCGCGCGACGACGGTCGAAGAAGTGAACAGCGTCATCCAGGAAGCGTCGGTCGGCGAGCTGAAGGGCATCCTCGGCTACACGAAGGAACCGCTGGTGTCGGTCGACTACAACCACGATCCGCGGTCGTCGATCTTCGATGCGTCTCTGACCAAGGTCGCCGAGGGTACGCTGGTGAAGGTCTGCAGCTGGTACGACAACGAATGGGGCTTCAGCAACCGGATGCTCGATACGTCCGTCGCATTCATGAACGCCAAGTAAGAGGCGCATCCGGATGGCGATTCTTCGCATGGCGGATCTGGATCTGCACGGCAAGCGTGTGCTGATCCGGGCCGACCTCAACGTTCCGCAGGACGACCACGGGGCGATCACCGACGATACGCGGATCCGCGCGTCGGTCCCAGGCATACGGCTCGCGCTCGGCAAGGGCGCGCGTGTCATGGTGACGTCCCATCTCGGGCGGCCGAAGGAAGGCGAGTTCAAGCCGGAAGACTCGCTGGCACCGGTCGCTACCCGACTCGCCGAGCTGCTGGGCCAGCCTGTGCCGCTCGTCAGCGACTGGGCCGACGCATCGGACGTCGCGCCGAAGCCGGGCGAGATCGTGCTGTTGGAAAACTGCCGGCTCAACAAAGGCGAAAAGAAGGACGACGAATCGCTGGCCCGCCGCGTTGCCGCGCTGTGCGATGTCTACGTCAACGATGCATTCGCAACGGCACACCGCGCCGAAGTGACGACCCACGGCGTTGCGCGATTCGCGCCGCAAGCCTGCGCCGGACCGCTGATGGCCGCCGAGATCGAAGCGTTGTCGACTGCGCTCCAGAAACCGGCCCATCCGATGATCGCGATCGTCGCGGGATCCAAGGTGTCCACCAAGCTCACGATCCTGTCGTCGCTGATTGACAAGGTCGATCAGCTGATCGTCGGCGGCGGCATCGCCAACACGTTCATGGTCGCGGCCGGTTTGCCCATCGGCAGTTCGCTGGTCGAGAAAGATCTCGTGCCCGAAGCCCGGCGCATCATGGAGGCCGCCAAGGCCCGTGGCGCGAGCGTGCCGTTGCCGGTCGATGTCGTGACCGCCAAGGAGTTTTCGGCTACCGCTGCACCGATGGTGAAAGCGGTCGCCGAAGTGGCCGACGACGATCTGATTCTCGATATCGGCCCCCGCACTGCAGCGCAGTTTGCACAGATGCTGGAAGCCGCCGGCACCATTGTCTGGAACGGTCCCGTCGGGGTGTTCGAGTTCGATGCGTTCGGGCAAGGCACGAAGGCCCTCGCGGAAGCGATTGCGAATTCCAGGGCGTTTTCGTTGGCCGGCGGTGGCGACACGATCGCGGCCATCTCGAAATACGGTATCGCCGATCGAATCTCGTACATCTCCACCGCCGGTGGAGCGTTCCTCGAGTTTCTGGAGGGTAAACAGTTGCCAGCCATCGCGATTCTCGAAGAACGGGCGGGGGCATGAGTCGCTTGCAGCGCAGTACCAAGATCGTCGCGACCCTGGGTCCCGCGTGCTCGGAGCGGGCGGTGTTGCAGCGCGTTCTCGCCGCGGGCGTCGATGTCGTCCGGATGAATTTTTCGCACGGCACCGCCGAAGACCACCTCGGCCGCGCCGAACTGGTTCGCGACGTGTCTCGCGAACTGGGTCGCACCGTCGGCATCATGTGTGACCTGCAGGGTCCGAAAATCCGGATCGGCAGGTTCGACGGCAATCGCATCACGCTGCAGGACGGCGCGCCGTTCATTCTGGATGCCGAATGCAAGCTCGGTACGCAGGAGCGCGTCGGCCTCGACTATCGGGAACTGCCGCAGGACGTGCGTCCGAACGACGTGCTGCTGCTCGACGATGGCCGCCTCACGCTGTTCGTCGAGCGCGTGATCGGCCAGGAGATCCATACGCGGGTGCTGCACGGCGGCGTGCTGTCCAACAACAAGGGCATCAATCGCCAGGGCGGCGGCTTGTCGGCCCCGGCGTTGACCGCCAAGGACATGACGGACATCCGCACGGCAGTGAAGATGAAGGCGGATTTTCTCGCCGTGTCGTTTCCGAAGAGCGGGCGCGACATGTATATGGCGCGCGAACTGATGCGCGCCGAGGGCGGGCGTTCCCAGCTCATCGCCAAGATCGAGCGCGCGGAGGCGATCATGCCCGGCGCGCTCGAAGACATTCTCGATGCGTCGGACGGCATCATGGTGGCGCGCGGCGATCTCGCGGTCGAGGTCGGCGACGCGGCGGTGCCCGCATTGCAGAAACGCATGATCCGGCTCGCGCGCGAGCGCAACCGGCTCACGATCACGGCGACGCAGATGATGGAGTCGATGATCGAGAATCCGCTGCCGACGCGCGCCGAAGTGTCCGATGTCGCCAACGCCGTGCTCGACGGCACCGATGCCGTGATGCTGTCGGCCGAAACGGCGGCCGGCAAGTATCCGGTGGAAACCGTCGAAGCGATGAGCCGGATCTGTCTCGAGGCCGAGAAGTCCGCCGACCTGCAGCTCGATCGCGAGTTTCTGAATCGCGTGTTCACGCGTGTCGATCAATCCATCGCGATGGCGGCGCTTTTCACGGCATTCCATCTGAAAGTGAAATGTATTGCCGCACTGACGCAATCCGGTTCGACGGCTTTGTGGATCTCGCGATTGAACTGCGGCGTGCCGATCTATGCGCTGACGCCCGAGATCGCCACCCGTTATCGGCTCTCGCTGTATCGCGATACCTATCCGCTGATGATTCCGTACTATGGCGAAGACCGTGAACAGCTGCTGCACGAAGCCGAAGAGCAGTTGAAGGCCAACGGTGCCGTGCAGGATGGTGACCTGATCGTCCTCACGTTCGGCGAGCCGATCGGCAAGCCCGGCGGCACCAATACCATGAAGATCGTGAAGGTCGGCGAGCACCGCAAGGCTTCCTGAATGAGCGCTTCACCGTTGGTCGGTATCGTCATGGGGTCCCAGAGCGACTGGGAAACCATGGAACACGCAGCGCGCATCCTCATGGACCTCGACGTGCCGTTCGAAGCGAAGGTCGTGTCCGCGCACCGCACACCCGATGCGATGTTCCAGTACGCGGAAACCGCTGCCGTGCGCGGTCTGCGCTGCATCGTCGCCGGCGCCGGCGGCGCGGCCCATCTGCCCGGCATGCTCGCCGCCAAGACCACCGTGCCCGTACTCGGTGTGCCGGTGAAGAGCCGCGCACTGCAGGGGCTCGATTCACTGCTGTCCATCGTGCAGATGCCCAAGGGTGTGCCGGTGGCCACCTTCGCCATTGGTGATGCCGGTGCTGCCAACGCGGCACTGTTCGCGGCGGCCATGCTGGCCGTGACCGATCCGGCATTGCGGACCCGCCTCGAAGCGTTTCGCGCCGCGCAGACCGCGGCGGTCGAGCGCTGCGAGCTGCCCCCGCTCGGTTGATCGGCATGAAGCCAGTCGCACCCGGCGCATGGCTGGGCCTGCTCGGCGGCGGTCAGCTCGGCCGTATGTTCACGATGGCGGCGCAGAGCATGGGCTACCGCGTCGTGGTCGTCGATCCCGGCAGCCACAGCCCGGCGGGTTCGGTGGCCGATGATCATCTGCGTGCCGATTATCTCGATCCGGACGCGCTGGACGAGCTCGGCCGGCGCTGCGCAGCCGTCACCACGGAGTTCGAAAACGTGCCGGCGGAAGCGTTGCGCCGGTTGGCGACGCACTGCGTGGTGAGTCCGTCCGCCGACAGCGTGGCCGTCGCGCAGGATCGCATCCGCGAGAAGCGGTTTCTCGCCGGTGTCGGTCTTGGTACCGCGCCGTTCGCCGTGATCGAACAGTCGGCCGATCTCGATGCGCTCGATCCGTCGTTGCTGCCGGGCATCCTGAAGCGCGCGCGGTTCGGCTACGACGGCAAGGGTCAGGCCCGGGTGGCGACGCCGGCGCAAGCGCGGGCCGCGTTCGAAGCCATGGGCGGTGAACCGTGCGTGCTGGAGCAGAAGCTCGATCTGGCACTCGAGATCTCGGTCGTCGTGGCGCGCGGTTTCGACGACGAAGTCCGCACTTTTCCGGTGGCCGAGAACGCGCACGCCCACGGCATTCTCGATGTCAGCGTCGTGCCGGCGCGCATTTCCGCTGCGCAGGCACAGGCCGCACGCGACGCCACCGTTCGTGTCGCCGAAGCGCTCGACTACCGCGGCGTGCTGTGTGTCGAATACTTCATCCTGCAGGACGGTCGGCTGCTCGCCAACGAGATCGCGCCGCGTCCCCACAACAGCGGTCACTACACGATCGATGGCTGCTTCACATCGCAGTTCGAACAGCAGGCACGCGTGATGTGCGGCCTGCCGCTCGGTGACACAGCCCTGCACGGCCCTGCGGTCATGGTGAATCTGCTCGGCGATGTCTGGGCCGCCGGCGAACCCGACTGGATTCACGTGCTGCGGCATCCGCGCGCGAAACTGCATCTGTACGGCAAGACCGAAGCCCGACCCGGTCGCAAGATGGGCCATTTCACCGTATTGGGCGACGACGTCGCCGCGACCGAAGTGCTGGCCCGCGCCATCAAGGCGCGACTCGATGCGGATGCCGCCGCCGTATCCGCGGCCCGCATCGCCTGACGATTTCTTCGAGATTCCATGACCGACACCATCCTCGAAACGAACCTCCGTTCCCTGCGCTTTCTGCATCGGGGCAAGGTGCGCGATCTGTACGATGTCGACGCGGATCATCTGTTGATCGTGCAGACCGACCGGCTGTCGGCATTCGATGTGATCCTGCCCACGCCGATTCCCGGCAAAGGCAAGGTGCTCACCACCCTGTCGAATTTCTGGTTTCAGCGACTGGCCCATGTGATTCCGAATCATCTGACGCCGATCGACCCGTTGACGGTCGTTGCCGCCGACGAGCGCAATCAGGTCGCAGAACGTTCGTTCGTGGTTCGCAAGCTGAAGCCGCTACCGATCGAAGCGATTGTCCGTGGCTATGTCGCCGGCTCCGGCTGGAAGGACTATCAGCGCACCGGCACGATCTGCGGCATCCCGTTGCCGACCCATCTGGCCGAAGCCGCGCGGCTGCCGGTGCCGATCTTCACGCCGTCGACCAAGGCACCGAAGGGCAGCCACGACGAGAACATTCCGTTCGCCGAGGCCGAGCACATTCTCGGCGCGAACCGCGCGGCCGAAGTGCGATCCGCCACGCTGCGTCTCTACACCGAAGCGGCCGAGTATGCGGCGACGCGCGGCATCATCATTGCCGATACCAAGTTCGAATTCGGCACCGACGCCGACGATCGGCTCTACCTGATCGACGAGGCGCTGACACCGGACTCGTCGCGGTTCTGGCCGGCCGACCAATATCGCACCGGCATCAGCCCGCCTTCGTTCGACAAGCAGTTCGTCCGCGACTGGCTCGAAGGGCAGCACTGGAACAAGCAGCCACCGGCGCCCGCGTTGCCCGCCGATGTCGCCGCGAAGACCGGCGAGAAATATTTCGAAGCGCTGAGGTTGTTGACGCAGTGAACCCCGACGCAGCCGAGATCGCGCGTGCGGTCGAAATCCTCCGCGCGGGTCGGCTCGTTGCGTTTCCCACCGAGACGGTCTACGGCCTCGGGGCCGACGCTGCGAATCCCGATGCCGTCCGGCGCATCTTCGCCGTCAAGGGCCGGCCGGCCGATCATCCCGTGATCGTGCACCTCGCGTCCGCCGATTCGATCGGGGAATGGGCGCGCGAAATGCCGCCGGCGGCCCGGATGCTGGCGCAAGCCTTCTGGCCCGGACCGCTGACGATGATCCTGCCGCGCACCGCGCGGGTCGACGATGTCGTGACCGGCGGGCAGGACAGCGTCGGTATCCGCGTGCCATCGCATCCGGTGGCGCGGGCGCTGCTGCGCGCGTTCGGCGGCGGTGTCGTGGCGCCGTCGGCGAACCGCTTCGGCCGCATTTCTCCGACCACCGCCGAGCACGTCCGGACCGAACTGGGCGACCAGGTGGACCTCGTGCTGGACGGCGGGGCCAGTGACGTCGGCATCGAATCCGCGATCGTCGATCTGACCGGCGCCCAGCCGACGTTGCTGCGGCCCGGCATGATCGGCGCGGCCCGCATCGAAGCGGTGCTGGGTCGGCGTCTCGGGCGGTCTGGTGCCGCCTCGCCGCGCGCCTCCGGTACGCTCGATGCGCACTACGCACCGGTCACGCCGATGGCGCTGCTGGCATCGGACGCACTGGATTACGCCGCACTCGCGGCGCCGACGACGGCCGTTCTCGCGCGGCGTCCTGCGCCGGCCGATGCCCGCGTCGCGATCTGGGCCATCGCCGCGACGGACCCGGTCCGCTACGCCCACGATCTCTATGCGTCGCTGCGATCGCTCGACGCCGGCGGCCATGTCCGCATTCTGGTGGAGCAGCCGCCGGACGAACCCGAATGGGCGGCGGTGCAGGACCGCCTCAACCGCGCGGCGCACGGTGCGGGCAAATGAGTTGGGAAGACCAGATGCGCTGGCACGAGCACCCCGCCGCACCGGTGGATGGCACGGTGCTGTGCCGGTTCGACGAATTGTCCGGCGACGACGGCCGTGAAGTGGTGATCGGTGCAGGCGACGCCCCGTTGCGTTTGCTGGTGGTCCGCCGCGGCGACCAGGCCTTCGCCTATGTGAACTGCTGCCCGCATCACTACATCCCTCTGGCCGAGGAAGGCGAGACGTTCCTGACCTACGACCGCTCGTGGATGATCTGCTCCGCCCACGGTGCGGTGTTCCGCTATGAAGACGGCTTTTGCGAGGACGGACCCTGCATGGGCAAGTCGTTGCAGGCCGTGCCGGTGGAACAGGTCGACGGCGTCGTGCGAATCAAGCGGCCCTGATCGCCATCCGGTCGGCCGCTGTCGCGGGTTCCGACAGGCGTTCCATCGCCGTTCGCACACCCTCACGGCGGATCGGTACGCCGGCCAGGCCGAGGCCCATCTCGACGCCGCCCAGCGTTGCAATCAGCGACAGGTCGTTGAAATCACCGAGGTGCCCGATGCGGAACACGCGGCCCGCGAGTTTCCCGAGACCGGTGCCCAGCGACAGATCGAAGCGATCGAGGATCAACGCGCGCACGCGATCCGCATCGTGGCCGGAGGGCAGCATCACGGCTGTCAGTGCGTTCGAGTACTCCGCCGGATCGACGCACAGCACTTCCAACCCCCAGGCCTGCACCGCCCGCCGGGTTGCATCGCCGTGTCGTGCATGGCGCGCGAACACCTGCTCCATCCCTTCCTCCTGCAGCATCGCGATGGCTTCGCGCAATCCGTACAGCAGGTTGGTCGCCGGCGTGAACGGAAACCAGCCATCGGCATTCGACTTCAGCATGTCTTCCCACGCCCAGTAGGCCCGCGGCAGCCTTGCCGTCCGCGAAGCCGCGAGCGCGCGTTCACCGACCGCGTTGAACGACAGACCGGGCGGCAGCATCAGACCTTTCTGCGATCCCGCGATGGTCACGTCCACGCCCCAATCGTCCATCTGGAACGGGATCGAACCGAGCGACGAGATCGTGTCCACCATCAACAGCGCCGGGTGTCCTGCGCCATCGATCGCCGCCCGGATCAGCGGCACTCGCGTGACGGCGCCGGTCGACGTTTCGTTGTGGACCACACAGACCGCCTTGATCGTGTGCTCGCGGTCTTCGGCGAGTCGGGCCTGGATCGCGCCTGCATCCGCGCCGTGCCGCCAATCGCCCGGCAGGAATTCCGGCTGCAGCCCGAGCCGTTCCGCCAGCCGCTTCCACAGCGCCGCGAACTGACCGGTCTCCGCCATCAGTACCTTGTCGCCGGGCGACAGCGTGTTGACCAGGGCGGCTTCCCACGCGCCGGTGCCGGAAGCGGGATAGATGATCACCGGCCCCGAGGTTCCGAAGATCGGACGGATGCCGGCGAGCACCTCCCGCGCCAGTACCTGGAAATCCGGTCCGCGGTGATCGATGGTCGGACGATCCATCGCGCGCAGAACGCGGTCCGGCACGTTGGTGGGTCCGGGGATCTGCAGGAAATGACGGCCGGCGCGATGGGGCACAGTGACTCCGCGGGTACGTGAAGGCGAGGAGCCGCAGGTTAGCCCGTCGCTTCTGCTGCGACAATCCGGACGGCTGTGCCCACGACGGCCCGCCGATCTATCTCCAATGGCTGATCGGCAGCCTGCTCCGAAGATCCGTCCGTGCCGGCCGGATTGCGTGGAAGATCGCCATCGGCGCCGGCTTGGCGGATGTCACCACGGGCATTCGCCCCTTTCCCTCTCTCGCAGGAGAACACGATGTTCGGATTGACCCCGCTGGGTACCGTCCATACCGCCATCAGCCTCGTCGCCCTGGCGGCCGGCATCGTCGCGCTCGTGCGAGATCGGCAGATCTCGTGGCGCAACGGCGTCGGCAAGGTCTACGTGATCGCCACCGTGCTGACCTGCCTCACCGGCTTCGGCATCTTCCAGCGCGGGGGCTTCGGCCCGCCGCACGTGCTCGGCATCATCACGCTGGTGGTGCTGGCGATCGTCGCGCTGGCCGGCCGCTCGATGTTCGGGCGTTGGTCGCCCTACATCGAAACCGTCGGATACTCGCTGACCTTTTTCTTCCACCTGATTCCCGGGGCCACCGAAACCTTCACCCGTCTGCCGGTCGGTGCACCGTTGTTCACGGGACCCGAAGATCCGGCCCTGCAACAGGTGGTGGGGGTTCTGTTCGTGGTCTTCCTGGTGGGTGCAGCTCTGCAGGTACGCCGGATCCGGGCCGCGCGGCGCTTCTCGACGGCACCTGGACTGGCGTAGGCCGCGCGGCCCGCGCGGCCGCTACCCCATCGGAACGTCGTCGCACGCTCCGTGGGAAGGGGACGGGAGTATCTTCGGGACCCGGCCCGACTTTCCGTCCCTTCGGCGATCCCTCGCCGCCCATCGAATGACCCTCACGTCCGATCTCTTCCTGCAAACAGCCCCGACGGAACAACTGTCGCTGGCAGATGCCGACGTGTCGTACCTGCGCCGATTGCTGTCTGCGGAATCCGCGGCGCAACTTCTGCAGCAGTTGATCGCGACCGTACCCTGGCGAGCGGAGCACATCGTGCTCTGGGGCAAACCCGTTCTGCAGCCCCGACTCATCGCGTGGTACGGCGACGTCGGTGCGAACTACACGTACTCCGGCGTGCTGCATCGCCCATTGCCGTGGACGCCCGTCGTGCTGCAGATCAAGCGCGAGGTCGAGGCCGCATCGGGCAGCCTGTTCAACAGCGTGCTGCTGAACTACTACCGCGATCACCGCGACGGCATGGGCATGCACAGCGACGACGAACCGGAACTCGGCGACCGACCGGTCATCGCGTCCGTCAGCCTCGGCGAAGAACGGTCGATCGTGTTCCGGCACAAACGCCGGAAGGAACTGAAGCCCGTCCGCTTCCGGCTCGCGTCCGGCAGCCTGTTGCTGATGCGCGGCGATACCCAGCGGAACTGGAAACACGGTATCGACAAGCAGGCCCGTCCCTGCGGTCCCCGCGTCAATCTGACGTTTCGGCGCATCGGCAAACCATCGCCGTAGCGCTGTGACCGCGGGGCCGGACCGGCACCTGCATTCCCCGGCGACGCGCGGCGATCTACCATCCGGGTTTGCCGCTCAGCAGCGAACGCCATGAACGCTCCCGTCGTGATCCATCGCGCCGTTCGTCCGGGTGATTCCTCCCTGGCCCGGCGCCTCGGCCGAGAAATCGAAGGCGACGTGCTGTTCGACGCGGCGAGCCGCGGTCGCTATTCCACCGATGCGTCGATCTATCAGATCGATCCATTGGGTGTCGTCGTGCCGAAGACCGAAGCGGACGTCGAAGCAGCGCTCGGCGTCGCGCGGGAGTTCGGCATTCCGGTGCTGCCCCGCGGCGGCGGCACATCGCAGTGCGGCCAGACGGTCGGCGAAGCGTTGGTCATCGACACATCGAAGCATCTGAATCGTGTCGTCGAGATCGATGCGGAACGTCGGCTTGCGACGGTCGAACCGGGTCTGGTGCTCGACCATCTGAACGCGCGGCTGAAGGCCCACGGTCTCTGGTATCCGGTCGACGTGTCCACGGCGGCGCAGGCGACGCTCGGCGGCATGGCCGGCAACAACTCGTGCGGTGCCCGGTCGATCCGCTACGGCAACATGGTGCACAACGTCCACGCGATCGACGCGTGGCTGGCGGACGGCGCGTCCCATCGCTTCGGTCCCTCCGAAGAAGTGGCGGGAGGCCCCGCGGGATATCAGGCGCTGGTCGCGCGCATCCACGACATCGCCGCGCGCGAGGCTACGGAGATTGCCGAGCGCTGGCCTGCGGTGCTGCGCCGCGTGCAGGGCTACAACCTGGACATGGTGTTGCCCGGGCGACCCCACAACCTGTCGCATCTGCTCGTCGGGTCGGAAGGCACGCTCGCGTGGACCCGCCGACTGCAGTTGAAGCTGGCACCGGTGCCGACGCACAAGGTGCTGGGCATCGCGCACTTCTCGACGTTCTATCAGGCGATGGCTTTGACGCAGCAGATCGTGAAGCTCGGTCCCGATGCCGTCGAACTCGTGGATCGCACGATGATCGGCCTCGCGCGGGGTCACGATGCGTTCCGTCCGGTCGTGGAGCAGTTCTTCGTCGGTGAGCCGGACGCGATCCTGCTCGTGGAGTTTGCCGGCGAAGATCGCGCAGCATTGCGCGACAAGCTCGACCGTCTCGATGAACTACTCGCAGATCATGGCCACGCAGGCGCCGTCGTCAAGGTCGTCGATGCGAAGCCGCAGCGCGACATCTGGGAAGTCCGCAAGGCCGGTCTCAACATCATGATGTCGATGAAGGGCGACGGAAAACCGGTGTCGTTCATCGAGGACTGCGCGGTGCCGCTGGAACATCTCGCCGAGTACACGCGGCGCCTGGATGAAGTGTTCGCACGCCACGGCACCCGCGGCACGTGGTATGCGCACGCGTCGGTCGGCACGCTGCATGTGCGCCCCGTACTGAACATGCGGGCCGATGGGGCCGCCAAGATGCGCGCCATCGCCGAAGAGGCTTGTGCACTGGTGCGCGAGTACAAAGGCGCATTCTCGGGCGAACACGGCGATGGGCTGGTGCGTTCCGAGTGGATCGAGCCGATCCTCGGCGCCCGGTTGACCGCGGCGCTGGGCGAGATCAAGGCCCTGTTCGATCCGGAGAATCGCTTCAACCCCGGCAAGATCATCCGCCCGTCGCGGATGGACGATCGCAGCCTGTTCCGCTTCAAGCCCGGCTACGTGCTGCGCGCGCCGGACACGGTGCTCGACTGGTCGGACTGGGGCGGCTTCGGCGGCGCCATCGAGATGTGCAACAACAACGGCCACTGCCGCAAGTTCGACGCGGGCACGATGTGCCCGTCATACCGGATAGGGCGGGACGAACAACACCTGACGCGCGGCCGCGCGAACACGTTGCGGCTCGCGCTGTCGGGGCAATTCGGCGCCGAAGCCGATGCGGCTGCGGCCGTCGCCGCGGCGATGGATCTATGCGTCGGCTGCAAGGGCTGCAAGCGCGAATGCCCGACCGGCGTCGACATGGCGCGCATGAAGATCGAATGGCTGCATCGGCATCACCGCCACACGCCGCGCCGTCTGCGGCAGCGGCTGGTCGCGACGTTGCCGCGATGGGCGCCGTGGGCTGTGCGGTTCGCCCCGCTCGCCAACGCCCGCGACGCGATTCCAGGACTGGCCGGGCTGACGGAGCGTTGGCTCGGATTGTCCGCGCGACGTTCGTTGCCGCGCTGGCGCTCCGATGCGTTCCGCGATGATGAAGTCCGGTCGGGCAACGGCGAAGCGGGTCGCGAAGTGGTGCTGCTGGCCGACACGTTCAACCGGTGGTTCGAGCCGGACAATCTGCGCGCCGCCGTTCGCGTGCTGCAGGCGGGCGGATGTCGTGTCACGGTCGCCGCGCCGAATTCGGGTGGCAGGCCGTTGTGCTGTGGCCGCACGTTTCTCGCGGCGGGGATGGTTGAAGAGGCCCGGGTCGAAGCGCGTCGTACCCTTGCAGCGATGGCGCCGTACGTGGCCCGCGGCGCGGC
>JAHCKV010000380.1 GCA_026125595.1 Burkholderiales bacterium
ACTTCGAAGCTCGCATCCGACGTGTCGACGACGCTCGCATCGGCCGACGACGCGATGCGGATCACGTAGCTGCCGGCGGCGAATCCCGCTGCCGACACGTTCCACGTGAAGCTGCCGTCATTGACTTCGCCGGCAGCGAGGCCGACGAAGCTGCCGTTGGTGCCCGGCCCCGAATAGGCGATGTCCACCGTTCCGGTGAATCCGGCGGCGCGCCAGCGGATCTCGGTGCTGCGGTTCTGCGCCACGCGTTCGCCGCCGTTCGGCGACAGTACGGTCACATACCGCGTCGGGCTCATCGACGCCTGATCGGTGCCGCCGTAGGCGCCGACATTGATGAAGCCGCCGTTGGGTGAAGGCTCGCCACCGAAATCGTCGGTCGGGCGGCCACGATCGATGCCCGGCGCGTGTTGGTCGAACGCGATCGGCGTCACCGCACCGACGGCCACCGGCAATCCAGTCACCGGATCCCGCACCGGGACCCGCGACCCGCCGGCGAACGTGCCATAGGCACTGCGCAGATGGAAATCATCGTCACGGCCATCGACGGCGAGGCTGACATAACCGAGCGCACCGTCGGCGCCGTCCGGATCCACGAACAGCGGATCCCCGGCGGCGCTGTTGCCGTCGTTGACGCTGGCACTTCTCCACTCCGCCAGGGTGGCGCGACCGATGCCCTGCCACAGACCCACCTGGGCACTGCCCGTGACGTCGAACAGGTTGTAGTCGGACCGCAGGCCGACGAAGCTGTCCGCGGCCACCGAGAGTGCGAAGCCGCTGCCGGTGGACAGGATGTTGTTGAACACCTGCACACCGCCGGCCGCCGTGATGGTCAACGCATCCCCGCCGACCTGATGGATCGTGTTGTTGATGACCTGGCTGTTGCCCGCCGATGTCACCAGCATGCCGCGCACGCTGTTGCCGTAGACGAGGTTGTTGCGCGCCGTGCTGGCCGACTGGCCGCCCAGCACCACGCCGGTGGCATTGGAATAGATCACGTTGCCGAGCAAGGTCGCGTTCACCGCGTCGATGCCGGTGCCGACGTTGCCATACACCCGGTTCAGCTCCACGAGGCTGCCGTTGACGGCGATGCCGGTGACGTTGCCCCAGACCACGTTGGAACGGATCACTGCGCCACCGCCCGCGGCAATACCGGCACCGCCGTTGCCCCAGGCGCTGTTGCCCACGACCCGCACGCTGCCGCCGGCTTCGATGCCGTTCGCGATGTTGCCGTACACCCGGTTGCCGTTCGCCGCCGCCAGGTCGTCGTCACCGATCAGCGCGATGCCGCTGCCGTTGCTGATGTTCATGCCGATGCGGTTGCCCGACGACGTGTTGCGCCGGATCACCGATTCGCCCGGATTGACGATCTGGAGACCGAAGTTGCCGTTGCCGGTGGTGCTGTTGTCGGTGATGCTGGCAACGCCGCCGCCGACGTAGATGCCGTTGGCGTTGCCGCTGGCGACCGAATGGCTCAGCGAACGGATCGGGCCCGCAATGGCGATGCCCCAGGCACCGTTGCCGGTGGCCACGAGGTGGCTGAAATCGGCGAAAGGCGTGGCGGACTGGATGGAAATGCCGTCGGCGGCGTGGCCGGTCGCGCGGATGTGGCGGGCGGCGAAGCTCTCCGATCCGGAATGGACATACAGCCCGCGGTGCGCATCGACCAGCGTCAGGTGCTCGATGGTGACGAAGTCCGCGTCGTTCAGCTCGATCAGCGCGCGGGTGCGGTTGCCGGCGATGGCCGGGAACAGCTGCGCGATGCGGGTCGCGTCGAGCGGACCGGTGACACGGAAGCCCTCATCGAGACCGAGTCCCAGATCGAACGTGCCGGAGATCGTCATCGGATCGATCAACGGATAGTCGCCGGCATCGATGCGCAGGATCGCGCCAGCATCGAGTCGATAGGCCCGCAGCACATTGACCGGATTCGGTTTCGGTGCCGATGCGAGCTTGCCGGTATTGCGATTGGAACCGACCGCACTCGACGTGTATTCGTCACCGGCGTTCGACCCGTCGTCGACCCAGTACTCGCGGCCGTCTTCGGGCACCGAGAACGGTTCCTGGCTGCGATCGATGACGGCCGGTGCCTGCACCAGCGACACCTGGATGCGCAGTCCGTGGGTGCCGAAATCGATGCCGCTGTTGGCGGGCGTCCACACGTATTCGCCATCGTCTTGCGTCGACTCGACGATGTTGACCAGCAGCTTCGGTCCATCGGGTGTGTCCTGGACCAGATCGATGCGCACCGCCGAGAAACCGGTGTTGTTGACCGTCTCCCAGCGGATCGGCAACGGCTCGTTCTTCTCCCAATCGGTGTAGAGGTCCGGGAAGCGCAACGCGATGCTGCGCTTCACCTCCGGTCCGGCTTCGTGGGTACCGAAACCGTACGCGCCCAGATCGGGCGCCCACGCCTCGGACACGATGCGCAGGAACGCGCCGTCGAACCACGCGTCGTTGGTGCCGCCCGCCTCGCGATCGGCGACGAATCGCAGCACGGCGAAGCGCGCACCGATCGGGATCGTGACGCGACCGCCCACCAGTTCCCATCGGTCGGTCGCATTCAGCGCCGCCGTCGTGGATTCACCGATGAGCTGCCCGGCGCCGTCGAGGAACCGGATCGTCACTGCGCCGCGATCGGGCGTCGCTTCGCTGCCGCTGCGCAGCCGGCCGCCGAAGATGGCGTCGAACAGACCCCCGTCGAGTTGCGCGCGCGTGTAGCCGGCGGCCAGCAGGTCCACGGCCTGCTCGGCGAAACCTTCCTCCACGGAACCGGCGAAGAACGTGCTGCCGCCCTCGTAGGCGCCGGCGCGGGTGCCGCCGCCGACGTTGACGGTCCAACCTGCCGTGCCGCTCTCGAACCCGGCGTTGGTCAGCAGATTGACATAGCCCGGTGGCAGCGCCTGATCGAGACCGGCATCGGCGGCGTCGACGGTGGGGCTGGTGAACCGCAGACCCGCGACCATCGGCGCAACACGGAAATCGTCGGCATGGATGTCGATAAAACGGGGTTGCGCCCACAGCGGATTGACGACGGTGGCGCCGACGGAATGCTGGTCGAAGCGGGCGATGTCCACCTGCCAGTCCAGCACATCGACGAAGTCACGGGTCCAGTAACCGACCTTGCCGGCCCCGGTCGCATACAGATTGTTGTAGTCGCTGAAGAAGCCAGCCTGGGAATCGTTGGCAACGTAGAGGTCGTACCCGGCTTCGGCCCACAGGATGTTGCCGCGCACGTCGACATGGGAACTGACGCCGCCGATGCGGATGTTGTCGCCCGCCGGCGCATAGAACGTGTTCTGGTAGATGCGCACGTCGCTGACCGTCTGCACTTGCAGCGCGATCGCTTCGTTGCGATAGATCAGGTTGTGCCAGACCTTCTGACCACTGGTGGCAGCGATGCCGATCCGGTTGCCGGCGATGCGGTTGTACTGGATGGTGCCCAGGAACTGCTGCACGCCGATGTCGTTGTCTTCGATCAAATTGGCCTGATCGAGCGAGACGCCCCCGAGGGTGCCGGAGCCGCGCACGCCGACGGCATTGGCGAACACATGTTGATACTGCATGCGGGCGTTCACCAGTTCGACCCCCACGGCCGCACCGGTGACACGGTTGACGCCGCTGCCGGCGACGAAGCCCAACGCATCGGCGCCGTCGATCGTGCTGCGCACACCGACGGCCGTGCCGCGGATCGTGTTGCCGATCAACGCAGCGGCTGCATCGTAGCGAACACCCGTGCTGCCGATGATCTCGTTGTCGGCGATGCTGCCGGTGAACGCCGCACGCAGATCCAGACCCGTCGTCATGCCTTCGATGCGGTTGTCGCGCAGCACGCCGGATGCAGCGACTGCAATGCGGACGCCGGCCTCCGTTCCGAGGAACACGTTGTGACGGGCATCGAGTCCGGTCGCGCCGACGACGCCGGTGGACGCCACGA
>JAHCKV010000381.1 GCA_026125595.1 Burkholderiales bacterium
CGATGCGACCGCGTCGGTCGACGTCGATCCGGCGCGGGTGCAGATCCGTATCCCGGACGACCATACGATCCCGCCGGAAGGCGTGCACATTCGCTTCCCGGATCCGGCGCTCGATCAGGAAGCACGACTGCACAACATCAAGATGGACGCGGTGCGCGCGTTCGCGCGAGCGAACCGGTTCGACCGCGTCGTCGTGGACGCACCGAACGCCAGGATCGGCATCGCCACCTGCGGCAAGTCGTACATGGATGTCCGCCAGGCGCTGGCCTACCTGGGCATCGACGAGACCGAAGCGAAGCGGCTCGGCGTGCGCATCTACAAGATCGGCATGACGTGGCCGCTCGAACCCGAAGGCGCCCGCAAGTTCGCCGAAGGCCTCGACAAGATCATCGTCGTCGAAGAAAAGCGTGCGCTGATCGAACCGCAAATGCGCGAGATTCTCTACGGCGTGCCGAACGCGCCGGCCATCATCGGCAAGAAGGACGAAAAGGGCGCGGAACTGTTCCGCAGCAACGCCGCGCTGGATCCGAACGAGATCGCCATCGGCATCGGTCGCCGGCTGCTGGAACTGCACGACGATCCGCAACTGCGCACGCGCATCGCGGAGCAGGAACACCTCGAAACCCGCGTGGCGGAAAAGCCGGCGATGGATCGCACGCCGTATTTCTGCTCCGGCTGCCCGCACAACACGGGCACGAAAGTGCCGGAAGGCAGCCGTGCACTGGCCGGCATCGGTTGTCACTACATGGCGCAGTGGATGGATCGCGGCACGGCGGGCTACACGCAGATGGGTGCCGAAGGGGCGAGCTGGATGGGCGAGGCGCCGTTCGTGAAGACCAAGCACATCTTCCAGAACATCGGCGACGGCACCTATTTCCACTCCGGCTATCTGGCGGTGCGCGCCGCGGTCGCGTCCGGCGTGACGATGACGTACAAGATCCTCTACAACGATGCGGTTGCGATGACCGGCGGTCAGCACGTGGACGGGCAGCTCACCGTGCCGCAGATCACGCGGCAGGTCGCGGCCGAAGGCGCGAAGCGCGTCGCCGTGGTGACCGACGAACCGGAGAAGTACGGCAGCGATGCCGGGTTCGCGCCGGGTGTCACCGTGCACCATCGCGACGACTATCTTCAGGTGCAGCGGGACTTCCGCGAGATCGAGGGCGTCAGCGTCATCGTCTACGACCAGACCTGCGCGGCCGAGAAGCGGCGGCGGCGCAAGCGCAGCCAGTTTCCGGATCCGCCCAAGCGCGTGTTCATCAACGACGCGGTGTGCGAAGGCTGCGGCGACTGCGGTGTGAAATCCAACTGCGTGTCGGTCACGCCGCTGGCCACCGAGTTCGGCCGCAAGCGGGTCATCGATCAGTCGGCCTGCAACAAGGATTACTCGTGCGTGAAGGGTTTCTGTCCGAGCTTCGTCACCGTGCACGGCGGCGGCGTGCGCAAGACCGCGCCGGCAAAGCCGGCCGGTGAGAACACCGAAGTGCTGTTCGAAGCGCTGCCGGAACCGACGCAACTGGTGCTCGACAAGCCGTACGGCATCCTCGTCACCGGGGTCGGTGGTACCGGCGTCGTGACCATCGGCGCCATCGTCGGCATGGCAGCCCATCTGGAAGGCAAAGGCTTCGGCGCGCTCGACATGGCCGGCCTCGCGCAGAAGGGTGGCGCCGTCTACAGCCATCTGCAGATTGCCAATCATCCGGACGACATCAAGACGGTGCGGCTGGGTTCCGGTGGCGCCCAACTGGTGCTCGGCTGCGATCTCGTCGTGTCCGCCAGCCAGAAGGCGATGGACACCACGCGACCCGGTTCGAAGATGATGGTCAACACCCACGAGCAGATGACGGGTGAATTCGCGCGCAACGCGAATTTCAAGTTCCCCGGGCAGTCGCTGCAGGAAACCATCGTCCATGGCGTTGGCGAAGGCAACGCGGAGTTCATCAACGCGACGCGCATCGCCACCGCGCTGATGGGCGACTCGATCGCCACCAACATGTTCCTGCTGGGCTATGCATTCCAGCGCGGGCTCGTGCCCGTGTCGTCGGAGGCGATCAACAAGGCCATCGAGATGAACGGCGCCGGCGTCAAGATGAACCAGGCCGCGTTCCTGTGGGGCCGGCGTGCGGCGGTGGATCTGCGGGCGGTCGAGAAGCTGATCGCGCCGAAGCCGGAAGCCGTGCGCACCGCGAAGATCTCGCAGACGCTCGACGAACGCATCGAGCGGCGGGCTGCCGTGCTGACGGACTATCAGGACGCCGCCTACGCGCAGCGCTATCGCGCGCTGGTCGACGAGGTCCGTGCCGCCGAGCAGAAACTGGGCAGCGGCGACGCGCTGACCGAGGCCGTGGCCAATTACTTCTTCAAGCTCATGGCCTACAAGGACGAGTACGAGGTCGCGCGGCTGTACACGACGGGCGACTTCGAAGAGAAGCTGAAGGCGCAGTTCGACGGGAACTACAAGTTGCGATTCCATCTGGCACCACCGCTGTTCAGCAAGCGGGATCCGGTCACCGGCGAACTGCAGAAGAAGGAATACGGCGCGTGGATGTGGCACGGCTTCAAGCTGCTCGCGAAGCTGAAGGGCCTGCGGGGTTCCGCGCTCGACATCTTCGGCTACACCCACGAGCGCAAGACCGAGCGTGCGCTGATCGGCGAGTACGAGCAGACCATCCGTGGACTGCTGACCCGGCTGGATCGTGGCAATGTCGACCTGGCCACGCAGATCGCGGCGATTCCCGAAGAGATCCGCGGGTTCGGCCACGTGAAGGAACGGCATCTGAAGGCCGCGAAGGAGAAGGAAGCCAAGCTGCTGGAAGCCTTCCGCAACCCTGTGAAGGTGCAGGCGGCGGCTTGAGGTTGCTCCTGGTGGGCTTTCATGCCCGCCGCTGACAGTTCACGTCGCCTGCAGCTCGGGCGACAGCATCACCGAACCCCGACGGGAGACCGTCGGGGTTTTGTTGCAGTTGCACACCGGCCGATGATCCGTTCTGCCCACGGACGACGAAGGGTTTCCCCGAACGGAACGGCGAGGGGGTAGGCGTGTAAACCATGTCTTCCGTCGTTCGTGAATCTGCGCACCGATTCGCCCATTTTCGTGTTGCACAAAATTCTCACTCGGGATAGGTTCCGGGAAGGACATCAGATCCTCATGTCAAGCACTCCGTCGAGGCCTACCCCGTGACTTCCAAACCATTATTCATGGCCTTAGGGCTCCTGCTGTCGGTGATTCCGGCGCTCTCCGGGGCCGCGACGTACTACGGGCCGGTCAATCCATACGTGAGTTTCGACGACTCGCCGCTGAGCTTCGTGGGCGGCCAGTACCGGCTCGAAACCTGGGACAGCAACAGCGTCGGTACCGGCGGTTACACGATCACGGGGAAGGCCGAGGTGCACGCGCCGGGCATCTACACGGACTCGGTCGACGGCGATGATGGCGCCATCGATGGTTTCGGTACCCAGGGACACTCCCTCTACGTTTCGAGCAACGACCTGACGATCGACTTCGACGCGATCTGGGGCGAGCAAGGCGACGAATTGCCCACTGCGGTCGGCATCGTGTGGACGGATGTCGGGTTCGTCAACGACACCACGGTCGGATACGGGCCGCTGACCTTCGTGGCCTATGGTCCGTCGGGGCAATTGGTGTCGGATGGCGTGCGCAGCATCGGCGACGGCAAGGTCACCGGCGAAACCGGCGAGGACACGTTCTTCGGGCTGTACCACGAAGGCGGCATCAGCCGGATCGTGATCTCGATGCCCACCAGCGTCGACTGGGAAGTGGATCACCTGCAGTTCGGCGTGGCCGTGCCGGAGCCTTCGACGTATGCATTGATGGGCCTGGGTCTGCTGGGCGTGGCGGCAGCAGCCCGACGTCGTCGCCGCTGACCACGAACCGCGTTTCCGTGCCACGAGAAGCCCCGCCTGTGCGG
>JAHCKV010000382.1 GCA_026125595.1 Burkholderiales bacterium
AGCAATATCGCGATCGACAGGTAGCCGAACCACGGCAGGCCGCCGACGGGCGGCAGTTGCGACAGACCGGCGCCCGCGATCAGCAGCAGCAGGCCCGGCCACGCGGAGGGCAATCGCGCGAACGCACGCGCGTCGTCGCCGGGCTTCAGAGCCCGCGCCGGATCCGCACGGGCCGCCTCCATCGCCGGACCGGCGCTGCCGGCCAGCGCGGCCAGCACACCGAGCGACGCGAACACCGCGGCCACGATCGGATCGATCCGCAGCGATGGCATCACGCCGCGGAAGAAACCGGCGCCGAGATCCGCGCCGAGCACCGACAGCGCAGCGCGGGCGACGGCATAGCCTGCAACGAGTCCCAACGCGGCGCCGATGCTGCCGACGATCGCACCTTCGGTCAGAATCAGCGCGATGATCTGCCGCCGCGTATGGCCGATCACGCGCAACAGCGCGATCTGCGACCGCCGCCGCGCTACCGACAGGGCCTGCGTCGACAACACCAGAAGCCCCCCGGTGAACAGCGCGACCAACGCCAGCACGTTCAGATTCACCCGGTAAGCGCGCGTCATGCGCCCGGTTGCGTCGCCGGCATCGCGCGGCAACTCGACCGTGACGCCGGGCGGCAAGCGCAAACCGCGGGCAAACCTTTCGGCCTCGACACCCGCACGCAGCCGTAGATCGATGCGCGTGATGCGGCCGACGCGACCGAACAGCGATTGCGCCGCCGCAATGTCCATCACGGCGATCCGCCCGGTCCCCGCGGCCGCACCGAGCGCACCCGCCACGCGCAGTGGCCGCTGTTGCAGACCTGACCGGACTCGCACCGTGTCGCCGCGCACGACGCCGAGCCAACGCATCGATTCGGCCGACAGGAAGACAGCGTCGGGCCGAAGCGTGTCGAGCGAATCGTCCGCCTCGCCGACGAGGGCCGGTTGCAGCCGTGCCGCGCGGAAGATGTCGAGGCCGATGATGCGCAACGGTTCTTCCCGGCCGACCATCGCTGCGTCGACCTCCACTGCCGGACTCGCAGCGATCACGCCTTCGTGCCGCACGATCGCCGGATACAGCGTTTCGTCGAATCCGTCGCGGGGTCCGCGAATCGTGAGATCGGCGTCACCGGACAACACGCGGGCCGCCTGCATGAACTCGCCGATCGCGGAACCGTTGATGATCTGCACCGCGAATCCGAGGGCCACACCGAGCGCGACGGCCGCCACCGACACCAGCAACCGTCCAGGGTTCTGCTGCAGAAATCCGACGACGAGTCGACCGTTCATCGGCGCACTCGCGACGACGCCGACGCCGCATTCACCGGCTGCACGCTCCAGTAGACTGCGCGTCCCGCCCTTTCTTTCGATCCCGCAACAGGTGCTCCATGGCAGACGTCATCGACTACGAAATCTTCGGCAGTGAAATGCAATATGTCGAGATCGAACTCGACCCCGGCGAGGCGGCCATCGGCGAAGCCGGCAGCATGATGTACATGCAGGACGGCCTCGACATGGACTCCGTGTTCGGCGACGGCAGCGCGCAACACAGCGGACTGGTGGGCAAGCTGCTCGGTGCCGGCAAGCGGCTGCTGACCGGCGAATCATTGTTCACGACCATCTATACCAATCAGAGCAACGGCAAGCGCCGCGTGGCCTTCGCCGCCCCGTACCCGGGCAAGATCGTACCGCTCGATCTGAAGGCCATGGGCGGAACCTTCATCTGCCAGAAGGACGCATTCCTGTGCGCAGCTCGCGGTGTCGCGCTGGGCATCGCGTTCCAGCGCAAGCTGGGCGTCGGGTTCTTCGGCGGCGAAGGCTTCGTCATGCAGAAGCTCGACGGCGACGGTCTCGCCTTCGTGCATGCGGGCGGCACATTGCTGAAGCGGGATCTGGCGCCGGGCGAGATCCTGCGCGTCGACACCGGTTGCCTCGTCGGCCTACAGCCTTCGGTGGATTACGACATCCAGTACGTCGGCAAGATCAAGACGGCGCTGTTCGGCGGTGAAGGCCTGTTCTTCGCGACGCTGCGCGGACCCGGCACGATCTACCTGCAATCGTTGCCGTTCTCGCGCCTGGCGAGCCGCGTGTTCGCGGCCGCGCCGCAGCGAGGCGGTGCCCGCGAAGAGGGCTCGCTGCTCGGCGGACTCGCCGTCGGCGGCGTGCTCGGAGGCCTGCTCGGCGGAGATGATGAGTGAACGCCGCGTCGGGCCGCGGCGCCGGGCGGCTCTACGGCCCCGGCCTGCCGCCGGAGGGCGCTGAACGCCCGTTCACGGCGTCCGTCAACGGACTGTCCGTCGACCCGTCCGGTGCGCCGATGCTGATCCCGTGGTCATCGATCACGGCCCGCGACGGCAACTTCCATCGGGACACCACGACGCTCGAATGGACCTCCGCCGACGGCGCCTGGGCCCTGGTGATCACGGATCCGGTGTCCGGCACCGCAGTGGCGGGCCACCTGTCGCGCCCGATACGGCGTTCCACGGCCGATCGGCGCACGCGCCGGATCTCCATGGCGACCATCGGCCTGCTGGCGGGAGTCCCGGTCCTGTTGTTGATCCTGCTGCTCACGCAGGCGGATCGCCTCATCGGCTGGGCCGTCGATCGCATTCCGGTGCAGACCGAGATTGATCTTGGACGCGAGGCGGCACAACAGCAGGCGGCCCGACTGGATCTGCTGGAGCGGCATCCCGCGCTGCCGACGCTGCGCGCGCTGGGTGCGCGGCTGACGCGGGGATCGAAGTATCCGTTCGAGTTTCACATCGCCCGCGACACCGCGGTGAATGCGTTCGCGATGCCGGGTGGCTTCGTGGTGTTCAATTCGGGGCTGCTGGAACAGGCCGACACCGCCGAAGAAGTCGCGGGCGTGCTGGCCCACGAGATTCAGCACGTCGAACGGCGACACGGTCTGCGCGGACTGGTCCATGCGGCCGGGCTCGCCGTCGCGTTGCGGTGGCTGCTGGGCGAAGCCGGTGGTTCAATGGCGGCGAGCTGGGCGCAGAACCTCGGCCAGCTCCGCTTCTCGCGCCAGCAGGAAGCGGCCGCCGATCGCGGCGGCGTCGCGGCGTTGATCGATGCCGGGATCGATCCGCGCGGCATGGCGACGTTCTTTCGCAAACTGTCGCGGGAACATGCGGCGTTGCCCGCGCTGCTGTCGTCGCATCCGGCCGGCGAAGAGCGGCTGGCCGCCGTGGAAGCCCTGATGCCGAACGATCGCCGGTTCGAACCGCTGGATGGCGACTGGATGCGGGTTCGATCCGAAGCGCAATGATTCGCGGCCGGATCCGACGGCCACCCGTTCAACGGTCCGTCGTCAGGACGTTTTTTTCTTCCAGCCGCCGAGTTTCAGCTTGCACTGATCGATCGGCTCGTTGATTTCGCACAGGCCCATCGGCGACAGCGGCTCGACCAGCTTGCGATAGGTTTCCGCATCGACCTTCGCGTTGTCGCGGGTGTATGGCGGCATGCGGACGATATGGCCGAGCACATACATGTCGTTCGTCCCCTGCAACACGATGTACGCACCCATTTCCGCCTCGCCGGCCTTCAGCCCGGCGCTGGACGCGGGCAGCTTGCCGCAACCGATCATCGCCATGTGGCCGTCGTGGGGACCGATCTTCTGATCACCGCCGGAAACGGCCACGGTGGCATCGGGGCAGATCGCCTTCTTGCGCTCGACGATGTTGCCGACCATGCCCTTCGGCGATGCGTTCGGCAGCTTGACGACATCCTTGAATCCGGTGATCAGGATCAGCTCGGTCCAGTTCGACTCGCCTTCGCCATCGCGCAGCATGAACAACGACAGCGTCTTGCCATCCGGCGACGGCACGGCCTTGCCCATCTTCCAACCCTTGGGCACCGCATGGACGAGCACCTGACTGAACACCACGGTCGACGTCAGCACCTTCTTGTCCGACTGCTCTTCGGCGCGGACGGG
>JAHCKV010000383.1 GCA_026125595.1 Burkholderiales bacterium
ACAGCGCGATGTTCTGCAGAAGGATCGACACGCCAATGGCCGTGATCAGCGGTGCAAGCCGGGGGGCGCCCCGCAACGGCCGGTACGCGATGCGTTCCATGCCGTAGCCGATGGCCATGCAGATCGGAACGGCACACAGCACGCCGGCCACGACGATGATGAACGGTGAGAGGCCGGGATTGGATCCGGCCAGCCCGCTGATCACCGTCAGCGCGACCATCGCACCGATCATCACGACTTCACCGTGCGCGAAGTTGATCAGTTGCACGATGCCGTAGACCATCGTGTAGCCGAGCGCGACGATCGCGTAGATGCTGCCGAGGGTCAGCCCGTTGACGATCTGCTGCAGGAAGATGTCCATGACGACCGCTCAGCGCGCTCGCGATGGAAGATGCGCGCCAACGAAAACAGCACCCGAGGGTGCCGTTTCCGGATCATGGCGCGGGCCGAAGTACACAGGCACGCGGAACGACTTCGAACCGACGACCGACGACAACCGGAACTCAGTTGCCGCCGCTTTTCGCGAAGTCTTCGAACTTGATGGACTTGCCGGCCTTGATGATGGCCACCGGTTCGAGTTTGCCGGCCTTCAACGTGAAGATCGTCATCTCGGCGTCCTTGCGATCGCCTTTCTCGTCGAACTCGATGTGGCCGCTGGCGCCGTCGAAGCTGCTCTTGGCGAGCTCCGGCAGGTACTTCTCCGGATCGACCGAATCGGCCTTCTGCATCGCGGCGATGATCAGATTGGCGGCGTCGTACGTGAACGGCGCGTAGATGATCGGATCGGCGTTGAACTTGGCCTTGTACGCCTCGAGAAACGCCGGGCTCGATGCCGACGCCGGGATCCCGGCCTGCGAACACACCATGCCGTCCGCCGCTTCGCCGGCCAGTTCGTGCATCTTGTCGCTGCAGGCGCCATCGCCGAACGCGAATACCGCCTTGATGCCAAGCTCCCGCGCCTGCTTGATCAACGGTCCGCCGGAGGAATCCATGCCGCCGAAGAACACGGCCTCGGGCTTCTTGCCCTTGAGCTTGGTCAGGATAGCCTTCCAGTCAGTGGTCTTGTCGGTACCTTTCTCGCGCGGCAGCACGGCAATGCCGGAAGCCTTCAGCGACTTTTCGACCTCGTCGGCCAGGCCCGTGCCGTACGACGTCGCGTCGTCGACGATCGCCACCAGTTTCGGCTGGAACTCAGACGCCAGGTAGCTCGCGACCGCCGGCCCCTGCTGATCGTCGCGACCCACGGTGCGGAACGTCACCTTGTAGCCGCGCTCGGTCAGCTGCGGATTCGTCGCGGACCCGGATACCATCGGAATGCCGGCTTGCTCGTAGACGTCGGAAGCCGGGATGGTCACACCCGAGTTCAGGTGCCCCACGACGCCGGCGACCTTCGCATCGGCGAACTTCTGCGCGATGATCGGACCGCGATCCGGCTTGCCCTCGTCGTCTTCCGACAGCAGTTCGAACGTGACTTTCTGTCCGCCGATCGTGAGCCCCTTTGCGTTGGCTTCGTCGATCGCGAGGCGCGCTCCGCTTTCGTTGTCCTTGCCCAGGTGGGCGATCTGCCCGGTGAGCGGTGCCGCATGTCCGATCTTGACCGTGACACCGGCCGGGGCCGCGGTCGTGGCATCCGCCGCGGGTGCGGCCTCCTCCTGCTTGCCGCATCCGGCAAGACCCAGTGCGAGTGCCGCCGTTACCGCAGCAGTCAGGGTTTTCAGGGGAGCGGCGGATGCGAAAGCCATGGAGTCACCTCGGGCGTGGTTGACGGACGATGCCGAGAATTATTCCGGGTCGCTAACTCCCCGTCAATTCAAGGATTTCCGAAACACTTCCGGGAAACTCCTGCAACCGGTCACGCCCAAGAAAAAGCCGGCCAACCGGCCGGCTTTTTCTTGGTGCGCGAATACGAATCGCTGTCGATTACTTCAGTGACAGGATGTAGTCGACCATTTCCTTGGCGTCTTCATCCTTCAGGTTCGGGTGGGGCGTCATCGGGATGGCACCCCAGACACCGGAACCACCCGCCTTGATCTTCTTGACCAGCTTCTCGGGAGCAGTCGCATCGCCCGCGTACTTCTTCGCGATGTCCTTGTAGGACGGGCCGACCAGCTTCATGGCTTCCGCATGACAGGCCGAGCAGTCGGAACCTTTCATGAGGGCTTGAGCCTTGGCGGCGTCCGCCGCATGGGCCGCACTGCAGACGAACAGGCCGGCGGCGACGGCGATGATGGAACGGGTGACGGTCATGAATCCTTCTCCTCGATTGCGAGTACCTACGTTGAAAAGCGCTGGGGATTCTAGGGGCATTCATCCCGCTTGCAAACCCGCCTGCAAACCTGCGGGGGCCCACTAATTCGCCGCAACACCCAAGGCCGCGAGCACTTCGTCGACCCTTTGCATGGGTGCGAGACACGTAACGCCACGGCAAACCCACGCGTTGACGCGGTCACCGGGAGCCGGCGGCCGATCCAGCGGCGCGGGCAATCCGGACAAGCCCTGCGGCACGGCAAGCACCAGTGTGGAAGGCAAAGAATGCCCCGCCAGCTGCCGCCGCCACGCATCGAGCGCCGTGGATTCGCCGCGCAGCACCACGATCGGCGGCGGCTCGGCGTACTCGGCGAGCGCCGTCACCAGCGTGGTCGAGCCGCCGGTGTGTTGCTTGATCGAGTCGACGAACAGCCGCAGGGTCCGCTCGGCGGCGTCGAGGTAGCGCTCGTCGCCGACCAGATGCCCGAGCCGCTGCAGCTGGATCGCCGCGATACCGTTGCCGGCCGGCGTCGCGTTGTCGAGTCCGGGCTTGGTCCGCAGAATCAGCGCCTCGTGGTCGTGGCTGGTGAACCAGAAGCCGCCGGCGTCCGGATCTTCGAACCGGTCGAGCAGCACATCGGCGATCTCGAGGGCCCACGCCAGATCGTCGGTCCGGAAATCGGCCTGCAGCATCTCGAGCAACGCCGCGAGCAGGAACGCGTGATCGTCCAGATAGGCATTCAGATGCGTGCGTCCGTCCTTGTGGGTCGCCATCAACCGGCCGTCACGCCACAGCGTCCCTCGCAGGAACTCCAGCGCACGCCGCGCCGATGCCAGCCAGTCGTCGCGCCCGAAGACGCGGGCCGCATGGACCATGCCTTCGATCATCTCGGCGTTCCAGCTGGTCAGGATCTTGTCGTCGCGACCCAGCCACACGCGCTGCCCCCGCACGGCGAACAGTTTTCCCCGAGCCGACGCGATCAACGCCGCGCAGGTGTCCTCCGGAACTCCGGTGGCGGCCGCGACCTCGGTCAACGTCCGCGCCACGCGCAGATGCCAATGTTCACCCTCGAAGTTGGGCGCGCCGTCGAGCCCGTAGCGTGCCGCGAACGGTGGATACTCGTCCGGCGACAGCAGCTGCCGCACCTGATCCGGCGTCCACACGTAGAAACGGCCTTCCTCGCCTTCGGAATCGGCGTCGAGGCTGGAGTAGTAGCCCCCTTCCGGCGCCTGCATCTCGCGGATGACCCACGCCGCCGTCTCTTCGCAGACCGTGCCGAACAGAGGATCGCGCGTGATGACCCAGGCATCCGCGTAGAGGCGCAGCAACGGCCCGTTGTCGTAGAGCATTTTCTCGAAGTGCGGGATGGTCCAGGTCCCGTCGACGCTGTAGCGGCAGAAGCCTCCGCCCAGGTGGTCGTAGATGCCACCGTCGGCCATCTTGCGCAGCGTCAGCAATGCAAGATCCCGCGCCCGGCCGTCGCCGGTTCGCACCGACTCCCGCAGCAGAAAATCGAACTCGAACGGGTGCGGAAACTTCGGCGCCGCGCCGAGGCCGCCCTCCCGCGCGTCGACGAGCCTGCGCAATTCCTCGCGTGCCGCAGCGACGATCTCCAACCCCGGTATGGCACCGCCCTCGCTCGCAACCGGCACCGTC
>JAHCKV010000384.1 GCA_026125595.1 Burkholderiales bacterium
AAGGCCGCGCTCGCGCACCGCGAAGATGCCGTCATCTACGACTACCCCGGCGTGGACCACGCGTTCGCGCGCACCGGTGGCATGCACTACGACAAGCCGGCGGCCCTGATGGCACACCATCGCAGCATCGCGCTGTTCCGCGGCGCGATGGGACCGCACTACGACTTCTCGGCGTTGTGGGACAAACATACCGAATACGAATTCGGCAGCCGCGACGTCGATGCGACGATGGGCACGATGGTGGATCAACCGTATGTGAATCACATTCCAACGTTGACCGGCGGCGTCGGTCACGACCATCTGAAACGGTTCTACAAATACCACTTCATTCCGAAGACGCCGCAGGACACGAAGCTGATTCCGATATCGCGCACGGTGGGCGAAGGCATCGTCGTCGACGAAATGCTGTTCTGCTTCACGCACGACATCGAAGTGGACTGGATGCTGCCCGGCGTGCCGCCGACCGGCAAGTACGTGGAAATCCCGCTGGTCGCCATCGTGAAGTTCCGCGGCGACAAGCTCTACAACGAGCACATCTACTGGGACCAGGCGAGCGTGCTGGTGCAGATCGGCAAGCTCGATCCGAAGGGACTGCCGGTGGCCGGCGTCGAGACCGCCCGCAAGCTGGTCGACGAAACGCTGCCGTCCAACACGTTGATGGCCCGTTGGCCGGAATCGGACGGCAAGCCGCTGTGATCTGATGGTCAACGCGGACCGGCGCCCGTCGGTCCGCCTTCCGCTGCGATGCAGAGCGACCTGTCCGCGTTTCTCCGACAGCGGGACGCATGTCGTCCTTACATCCCCTTCGACACCCCCTCGATACACTGCAGCCATCTCACGTCGCGGCAGCAAGCACGGCGAGACGCAAACCGCGAGGGTCGATTCGTCGATCGCGCAACATGTTCCACTTATCGAGGAGAACTCTGATGAACTGGGATCAAGTCGAAGGCAACTGGAAGGTTCTGAAGGGCAAGGTCCGGGAATCCTGGGGCAAGCTCACCGATGATCACGTGGACCGCATTGCCGGCAAGCGCCAGCAGCTGTCCGGTGAAATCCAGAAGGCCTACGGTGTCGGCAAGGAAGAGGCCGAGAAGCAGATCGACGCCTTCCAGAGCCGCTGCGAAACCGAACGCTGGCTCGACGCCACCGACAAGAAGAAGGGGACCCTGCAATGACCACTGCCACCGTCAATCCGGCGCAATCGCTGCGCGATGCCAGCGTCGGTATCCGCTCCGAAATCAAGGATGCGGGCACGACCGTGAAGAACGAACTTCAGGATGTCGTCGACGATGTGATGGGCGTGATGTCGAGCCCGTCGTTGCGCGACAACCCCGAAATTCGGGCGTTGCGGGAACGTCTGCAGCACGGCTACGAACGGGCGCGCACCCGCATCGCGCACGCCAGCGAAGTCGTGACCGACAACGTCGGTGCGGCAGCCCGTGCCACGGACGAGTATGCCCACGAGCAGCCCTGGAAAGTGGCGGGTGTCGCGGCACTGGCCGGATTGGCCATCGGCGTACTGCTGTTCCGTCGCTGACGGATCAGCACTCCCCGCGACCGGACGGCAGATCGGCTGCATGATCTCCCGTCCGGTCGTTGCTTCTTGACCCGAGGACTGCCGTGTTCGAAAAACTCCTGAACGACAAACTGGATTCCGTCCGCGGTTGGTTGTCCGAGAGCGTTGCCTTCCTCGACGATCGGCTGACGCTCGCCCGTATCGAGTGGATCGCCGAGAAGCGGCGCTTGCGTACGATGGTGCTCGCGGCGGTCTGTGCGTTGTTTTGCGGTTTCTTCGCGCTGCTGTGCGGCGCCATGTCCATCGTCGTCGCGTTCTGGGATTCGCCCTATCGTCTCGTCGCGGCTTTGGGCGTCACGGCGTTCTTTGCGGTGCTTGCGGTAGTTGCCTTCGTCAAGGTCACGCGGGCCGCGGCCGACGGTGAACGCGCGTTCTATCTGTCTCGTCGCGAATTCCAGCGGGACATCAGCGCGATTCGGGAGCCTTCATGAACGCCCCTGTCACGGATCCGGCCATGAAGAGCCCCGCCGCAGATCGCCGCGTCGAACCGCCGCCCCGAAACGAAGTGGACGCGCTGCTCCGGCGCATCGAACAGCGGCGGCTGCGGGTGTTCAGACCGTTCGTGCGACGCTCAGCACAGCAGCCGTCCGGCGAGCCCGCGGCTGGCGCATCTTCGTCCGGTGCGTTCCCGGGGAGCGGCGTGCTGAACTACCTGTTGTCGCATCCGCTGCTGAGCGGAACGCTGGGCGCCGGACTGCTGGCATTGCTGTTCCGCAAATCACCGATCGGCCGGCTGGCCGTGCTGGTGGGATCGATCTTGCGGTTTCTGCCGCGCACACGGCGCCGACCGAGGAACAAGGCCGCCTCCACGGGTCGGTGACACCCTGCCCGATTCGACTTCACAACCCGAAGTCGAATCGGGGTACCAGATGCAGCAGATTCTGCATGGCGCGACTACCCGATTCCCCCGCCAGTTCTTCGAGGGCACGTTCGTCGGCAATCGACGCGTAGCCCATGCGCCAGTCCGCGAATCGGCGCGATCCGTTGCGGGTGCATTCATAGAGCAAGTTGAAGCGGTGGTGCCGAGGATCCCGTCGCAGCGCACCCAGCAATCGCACCATCGGCGCATCCGGTCCTTCGAGGTACTGACAGAAGCGTTCGCCGTCGAACAGCAGCAACCCGGTGATTTCCGCGCGCTGGTTGTTGGCACGGGACGCGGCGACGATCTGACCGATCTCGGTCAACGGCACGTCCGGCGCCAACCAACTGACATACACCAGTTCGCGCAGCGGGTAGTCGATCGACATGGATTCTCCTTTTCGATGGATCCCATGCTATCGATGCCGCTGTACAGGCGCTATGTCATAGGATGTGGCAAAGTCATCGCAATCCACATTCCCGGTTCCTGATCGTGTCCGCGAAGAACATCCCCTGCCATGCCTGTCCCCTGCGTCGCACTGGCGGCTTCCGCGCCAACACGACCGAAGAGATCGCGTTCATCCAGCAGTTCAAGCGATCGGAACGGCGAGTCAGCACCGGCGATGCGATCGTCCGCCAGGGGGTAACGAGCAACGAGTTGTACACATTGCTGTCCGGTTGGGCCTTCCGGCACAAGAGCCTGCCGGATGGACGGCGCCAGATCCTGAACTTCCTGCTGCCCGGTGACTTCATCGGCCTGCAGCAGCAGATGGCGGAAGCGGCACCCCACGGCGTCGAGGCGCTGACCGATGCCCGGCTGTGCGTGTTCCGTTCGGACGATCTGTGGTCGCTGTATCGCGAGTTTCCGTCACTGGGATACGACATCACGTGGCTCGCATCCCACGAGGAACTGATCGTCGACGACGGGCTGCTGAGCGTCGGTCGTCGCACCGCGATGGAAGGTGTCGCAATGCTGCTGATTCACCTCTACAAGCGGGCGGTCAGCGTCGGCCAGACGATCGACGACGGGGTACCGTTCCCGATCCGCCAGCACCACATCGCCGACGCGCTGGGATTGTCGCTGGTACATACCAATCGGACACTGCGCCGGCTGCGGCAACTCGGCCTCTACCGCATCGACGACAACATCCTGCGGTTGCCGAAGCCGAACGCACTGCAGCGACTCGCGGGCTACTACGATCTCGCGCTGACGCCGCGTCCGTTGATCTGACCGCTCCGCGCGGGCTGCTCGACTACGGTTCGAGCGTTCCGAGATTCGTCAGCGCCCGATAGTCCTCCGGATCGAGTTCGATCGCACGTTCGTACGCAGTCCGCGCACCGGCCAGGTCACCCGCCTGCTGACGCGCGAATCCGAGGTTGTTCCAGACTCTGCCCTTGCGCGGCGAAGCACGGACCGTCGCTTCCCAGAACGCGACTTCGCCGGCGTAGTCCCGGTTGCGCCAGATGGT
>JAHCKV010000385.1 GCA_026125595.1 Burkholderiales bacterium
GTCGAAGGCGGCCGACCGGTGGAGTTCACACTGGACCGGTACACCGTCGAATTGCCGGCGGGCCGCAACCTGACCGGGCGGCTGGACGGCACGTTGCTCGATCAGCCGCTGCACGCGACGCTCGCCAGCGGCACGCTCGACACCATGATCCGCGAAGGCCGCGGACCGGTGAACCTGCAGGCCCGCTCGCGCGACCTGAAGGTATCCCTGCTGGGCGTCGTCGAAGCACCGACCGCCGACGCGGGTCCGGACTTCCGGTTCGACATCTCCGCACCGAAGGCCGCCACCGTGGCCCGATGGCTGGGCCTGAAGCGCGACGCCGTCGCGGCGATCCGCGTGCAGGGTCGCGCGCGGCTGACCGAATCGGCGTGGCGGCTGGACGACTTCCGGTTCGATCTCGGCCGGACCCGCATCGCCGCCGCTGCTTCCCAGACCGGCCTCGGCTCCGGCAAACCGTTGCTGGCCGTGAAACTGGTGGCCGAACGCCTCGATGTCGACGAACTGCGCCGTCTGGTACCTCCCTCGACCAACGACAAGCAGGCCGATGCGAAACCGGTGCTGGAAGTGCCGATCCTGCCGAACGACATCGACCTGTCCGACACCGACATCACGGTCCGCGTGGGCCGGGTCGACGGCGGCATCTTCGGCACCCGCGACATCGCGTTCGACGGCCGGATCCGCGACGGCTACATGGGACCGTCGACGTTCGCGGCGACGGTCGCCGACGTTCCGTTCCGCGGCGCGCTGTCGCTCGATCTGCGCGGCAACGAACCCAGCGCCGGCATCTGGCTCGCCGCGACCGACGCCGACGTCGGTCGCGTGCTGCACCGGTTGTCGCTGGCACCGAGCGTCGACGCGGTGATCGGTTCGCTGCGGCTGCAGTTGATCGCCCGTGCCAGCCTGCTGGGCGACATGCTCGAACGTTCCGAACTGATCGGCAACGTCGAGGGCGGCCGGATCTCGATCCGGGATGCCGGCAGCGGTGCCCAGGCCAAGATCGATCTCGACAGCGGCGAGCTGCGGGCGCTGAAGGGCGCCCCCATCCAGTTGACGTTGCAGGGCCGGCTGGACGAAGAACCGGTCGCGATCGTGCTCGAAACCGGACGTCCGCATCAGCTGGTGGATCCGAATGCGCGGATTCCGTTCAAGCTCGAAGCCGCGGCCGCCGGCACCTCCGTGAAACTCGCCGGCAGCCTCGACCGGGACATCGACGATCGCGATGTCGAGCTGGCCATCGATGCGCGCGGCACGCGGTTCGACGAACTCGACAAACTGGCGCGCGCATCGCTGCCGCCGTGGGGTCCGTGGTCGGCCACGGGCAATTTCAAGATGTCGAAAACCGGCTACGCGGTATCGGGACTGCGACTGCAGGTCGGCAGCAGCGTTCTGCACGGCAAAGGCGCGCTGAACACCGCTGCGACGCCGCCCCGCATCGACGTCACGCTGGCCGCACCGAACATCCAGCTCGACGATTTCGCGTTCGGTGACTGGTCGCCGACACCGAAGAAGACGGAAGCCCCCAAGCCGGCCACCGACGAAGACCTGCGACGCAAGGCGACCGACGCCAGCAACCAGGCGCAGAAACTCCTGAGCCCTGCGGTGCTGCGGCGCCAGAACGCGTTCCTGTCGGTAAAGGTTGATCAGGTGCTGTCGGGTCGCGACCGGTTGGGCGGCGGCAGTCTGGATGCCAAGCTCGACAACGGCCGCGCCGACATCGGGCCAGTGGTCGTGGACGTACCGGGCGGCGGCGCGAAACTGTGGCTCGGCTACGAACCGACCGACCGCGACGTGAAGGTCGATCTGAAGATGCGCGTGAACCGCTTCGACTACGGTGTGCTGGCGCGGCGCTTCAAGCCGGAGGCCGATCTGAAGGGAACGTTCAGCCTGAAGATCGACGTCGATTCCCGCGCGCCGTATCTCGCCGACTTGCTGAAGCACGGCAACGGCCGCATCGATTTCGCCGTGTTTCCGCAGGACATGCAGTCGGGAATCATCGACCTGTGGGCCGTGAATCTGCTGGTGGCGCTGGCGCCGGCCGTCGACAAGTCGGCGGCACCGAAGGTGAACTGCGCCGTCGGGCGCTTCGTGCTGAAGGACGGCAAGCTCACCGACCGCACGATCGTCATGGACACCACCCGCATGCGGGTGACCGGCCAGGGCGAAGCGGATTTCGATTCCGAACGCTTGAGCCTGCGCATGCGGCCGCAAGCGAAGACACCGCAGTTCCTGAGTCTTGCAACGCCGGTGGCGGTCAGCGGCAGCTTCGGCGATCCGAAGATCGGCGTCGGCGCGGGCGACATCCTCGGAACCATCGGCCGACTGGCGACCTCGATCTTCTGGGTGCCGATCCAGAAGCTGGTCGCGAAACCGGTGCCGGCGGACGGCAGCGACGTCTGCGGCAATCCGCTGGCGGACGCCACCGACTGACCGGCGATCGGCGCCCGGCGCCGGCCATCACTCGTAGTTGCAGCCTTCGGCGACCTTGCCTTCGGATTTGCTGCGTTCGACGCAGCCCGCCCGCATCGACTTCACCAGCAGAAACTCGGGCAACGGGCAGACCTGCCGGTCGCCCTGCACCAGCTTCCCTTCCTGGTAGCGGCATGCGGCTTTCGCGGGATCGGCCTCGGCCGGCACCCACACGCGGATCGGATCTCCCTGCTCGATCTGCACGCGCTGCGACAGCACCCACTTGCCGGCATCCGGCGCCCAGACCATCTGGCAACCGGAATAGTCCTTCGAGATGTTCCTGACCCGCGGGAACACGCGCATCAGCACGCCGTTGCGAAGATCTTCGCCGGCGTTCTCGGGCGGGGCCTCGAGCGCGCAGTTCGCACCGACGGGAGGACCCTCCGTGGCCAGCGCGCCGAAACACCCGAACACGAGCACCGCTGCCGCACACCACCGCATGTCACGCCTGCCGTCGAAGAATCCGGCACACGACGTCCGTGAACGGTCCGCCGGCCGGCAGCGGATTAAACGCCGCCGCCATGGTTCGGGCAAGAGCACGAACACCCGCTATTGCTGTTGCTGTCGCTGGCCGTCACCGAGCACCGCGTTCAGTCCGGTGACGCCGTAGTCCGGGGCCCGGCGCAGGTCGAGCGTCATCGGGAACTGCGGGCTCGACCGCTCGGCCCGATAGTTCATCGGACCCGGGCTGTGGCCGATGGACTGGAACCGTGCGACGCGCCGCGCCTCCGCCGAATTGGCGTTGACCGGAAAACGCTCGTAGCTGCGCCCCCCCGGGTGCATCACGTGGTACGTGCAGCCACCGACCGAGCGACCGCTCCAGATGTCGTACAGATCGACGACCAGCGGCGCATGCACGTCGATGGTCGGATGCAGCGCAGATGGCGGCTTCCACGCGCGGTAACGCACGGCACCCACGTACTCGCCGCGTTGGCCGGTCGGCGTCAGCGGCACCGGGCGGCCGTTGCACAGCACCGCGAATCGCGTGTGATTCAGATGCCGGACCTTGACCTGCAGCCGTTCGACCGACGAATCGACATACCGGGCCGTACCGCCCCCGGACGTTTCCTCGCCCATCACGTGCCACGGCTCCAGCGCCTGCCGCAGCTCGATCTCGATGCCCTGATACACCACGGTGCCGTAGCGCGGGAAGCGGAATTCGAAGAACGGCGCGAACCATTCGGGCTCGAACCGATAGCCCGCACGATTCAGGTCCTCGACGACGTCCTCGATGTCGGCCGCGATGAACTGCGGCAGCAGGAACCGGTCGTGCAGACTCGTGCCCCAGTCGACCAGACGGCCTTCGTACGGCGACTTCCAGAACCGCGCGATCAGCGACCGCAGCAGCAGCAGCTGCAGCGCGCTCATCTGCCAGTGCGGCGGCATCTCGAACGCGCGAAACTCCAGCAGACCGAGCCGGCCGGTCGGACCG
>JAHCKV010000386.1 GCA_026125595.1 Burkholderiales bacterium
GTGACCGCCGCCCGGCACAAGCCGAAAGGGAGCTGGCTCGCCGAGATCGGCGTGATGGCGCTGAGCGCGGTCTTCATCGTGCTGGCCGTGGCCGCCATCTGGTTGCCGCTGCGCGCGTACCGCCGCTGGGACGGTGGATGGAGTGTCGCCGCGGCGGCCTGCACGGTGCCGACGCTCTATGTGGTCATCGGCATCGTGCTGGACCTGCTCGGCGACCCGACCACGCACAATCTGTGGCCCGTCGAACTCGCGATCGCGCTGCCGATCACGCTCGCGGCCTTCACGCTGGTCTCGCTGGCCTACCGGCTGCGCCATTGAACCCGCAGCGGGTCCCGCTGCCCAATCGTTTCATCGACCCTCGACCTCTCCCCACCATGCGTGACGCCATTCCCCAACCGATCCATCTGGCCGATTACACCCCGCCGGCCTTTCTCGTCGACACCGTCCGGCTCGACGTGGACGTCCGCGACGACCACGCGCGGATTCGCGCAACGCTCGCCGTTCGCCGCAATCCGCTGGCGAAAGACCGCGCCGCACCGCTGGTGCTGAACGGCGATGAACTGCAGCACGAATCCGTCGCGATCGATGGCCGCGAACTCGCCGCGGGCGAGTTCGAGATCGACGACGAGCATCTGTCGATCGCCCTGGTGCCCGACGCCTTCACGCTCGACACCGTCGTCACGGTGGATCCGTTCGGCAACACCAAGCTGATGGGCTTTTTCCGGTCGAAGGACGGTCTGTTCACGCAATGCGAAGCCGAGGGCTTCCGCCGCATCACGTGGTTCCCGGACCGTCCGGACGTGATGGCGCGCTACACCGTGACCTTGCATGCCGATCGCGCGCGCTATCCGCAACTGCTCGCCAACGGCAATCTGATCGACTCCGGCGAAGAAGCCGGCGGCCGCCATTTCGCGGTCTGGGAAGATCCGTTCGCGAAACCCAGCTATCTGTTCGCGATGGTGATCGCGAAGCTCGACGTCCTCGAAGACCATTTCGTCACGCAGTCCGGCAAGCGCGCGTTGCTGCAGGTGTACGTGGAGCCCGGCAAGCTCGATCAGGCGGATTTCGCGATGGATTCGCTGAAACGCTCGATGAAGTGGGACGAGGACGTCTTCGGCCTCGAGCTGGACCTCGACCGCTTCATGATCGTCGCCGTCGGCGATTTCAACATGGGCGCCATGGAGAACAAGGGCCTCAACATCTTCAACACGAAGTACGTGCTGGCGCGCTCGGACACCGCGACCGACACCGACTATCTGAATATCGACCGCGTCGTCGCCCACGAGTACTTCCACAACTGGACCGGCAACCGCGTCACGTGCCGCGACTGGTTTCAACTGTCGTTGAAAGAGGGCCTAACGGTGTTTCGCGACCAGGAGTACGGCGCGGACACGTATTCGCGGCCCGTGCAACGCATCCAGGAAGTGCGCGGGCTGCGCGCCGCCCAGTTCCCCGAGGATGCCGGTCCGATGGCGCATCCGGTGCGCCCGCAGTCGTACGTCGAGATCTCCAACTTCTACACCGCGACCGTCTATGAGAAGGGTGCGGAAGTGGTGCGCATGATCCACACGCTGATCGGCGCCGAGAAGTTCCGCAAGGGCATGGATCTGTACTTCGAGCGGCACGATGGACAGGCCGTCACGTGCAACGATTTCGCGCAGGCCATGCAGGATGCAAGTGGCGTCGACCTGACGCAGTTCCGTCGCTGGTACGACCAATCCGGTACGCCGCGGGTGGCCGTTTCCGGCATCTACGATGCCGCGGCTCGCACCTACACCTTGCGTGTTCGGCAATGGGCGCTGCCCTCCCCCGGACAGCCGGAGAAGCTGCCGTATCACATTCCGCTCGCCGTCGGCCTCGTCGACCCCGATGGCAAGGACCTGCCGCTACGGCTGACCGATGAAACGACCGCTGTCGGCACGACCCGCGTGTTGTCGGTGCTGCAGCCGGAACAGACGTTCCAGTTCGTCGATGTCGCCGCGCCCCCGGTGCCATCGCTGGCGCGCGGATTCTCGGCGCCGGTGATCCTCACCTTCGACTACGCCGATGCAGATCTGGCGCATCTGATGGCGCACGATTCGGATCCGTTCAACCGCTGGGAGGCCGGCCAACGGCTCGCCACCGGCTTGATGTTGCAGGGCGTGGCCACGCACCAGACCGGCGGCACGTTCACGGTGCCCGATCTGTTCGTGAATGCGGTAGCCCGGCTGCTCGGCGACGCTGCGCACGACCCTGCGTTCACGGCAGAAGCGCTGCAATTGCCGTCGGAAGCGTATCTCGGCGAACAGCTCGACGTGGTGGACCCGGACGCGATTCACGCCGTGCGGCGGCGCGTGCGGCAGCGGATCGCCGAAGTGCTGCGCACCGAACTGCTGACGACGTACCGCGCGATGGCCGTGCCGGGACGCTACAGCCCCGACGCGGCTTCGGCGGGCCGCCGCGCGCTGCGCAACCTGTGCCTGGGCTACCTGATGGAACTGGATGACGACGAGATCCGCGCGATCTGCGTCGGCCAGTTCGAAGGCGCCGACAACATGACCGACACGATCGCCGCGCTGGGCGCGCTCGCCAACGTGGAAGCACCGGAGCGCATCGCCGCACTCGATGCGTTCTACGCACGCTGGAAGCACGAAGCGCTCGTGCTCGACAAATGGTTCATGGTGCAGGCCACGTCGCGACTGCCCGGCACGCTGGATCGCGTCCGCCAACTGACGGAACATCCGGACTTCGATCTGCGCAACCCGAATCGCATGCGCTCGCTGGTGATGGCCTTCGCCAACGCCAACCCTGTCCACTTCCACGCGGCCGACGGCCAGGGCTATCAGTTCGTCGCGGACCACATCGCGCAACTGGATGCGCTGAATCCGCAGGTCGCGGCGCGGCTCGCGCGGTCGTTCGATCGGTGGCGCAAGTTCGACGCCGGCCGGCAAGCCCAGGCGCGCACCGCGCTCGAACGCGTGCGCGATCACAAGAACCTGTCGAAGGATGTATCGGAGGTCGTGGGTCGGGCGCTGGCCTGACCCGGCCGCTCACTTCGTCTCGGGCTCGAACTCCACGTACTTCACGAACCCGAGCTTGCCACGATCGTTGCGAACGACGGTGTAGCCGTGCAGGCCGTCGCCGTTCGCATCGAAGCGGTAGGTTCCGGCGATGCCCTTCAACCCGCGAGTCGCGAGCAGGGCGCGGCGCAGCGCGTCGGACTCGGTGCTGCCCGCCTGCTCGATGGCGTGCTTCACCAGGTAGAGCGCCGCGTAGGACCATGCGGAGTACAAGTCGGGATCGTTGCCGTGCCGTGCGCGGAACTTCGCGGCGAAGGCCTGGCTCTCGGCATTGGCTTCCGGAAAGAAATCGGTCACCGCATAGCTGTTCCACAACGCGTCGCCAGCCAGCCGGATCGCCGTTTCGGTGGCCAGCGACGTCGAGCCGATCCACGGCACCACCACGCCGAGCTGCTTCAACTGCTTCGCGAAGATGCCGACGTCGGGTGAGTTGGTCATGTAACTGCCGATGATGTCGGCACCGGCCTTGCGCGCGGCAAGCACCACGGCCGTGAAGTCTTGCTGGTTGTTGGTGTAGCCCTGCACCAGCACCGGTTCCACACCCAACGCCTTCAACGACGTGACCAGAGCGTTCTTGCCGTTGGCGCCGAACGTGTCGGTCGAATGGATGATCGCCCAGCGGCGCTTGCCCAGCGTGTTGACACCGTACTCCGCCATGACCCGCGACGAATACACGTCGCTCGGCCGGACCCGGAAGATCCACGGGTTGTTGACCTTGGTCAGACTCGGATCGCTGCCGCCGATGATCGCCGGCAGACGCGCCTTCGCGATGGTCGGCGACGCAGCCTGCACCTG
>JAHCKV010000387.1 GCA_026125595.1 Burkholderiales bacterium
TCCGAAGGCCGCGCCACGCCGACCCTGGGGCGGGTAGCGGGTGCACGACACGATGTGCGCGGCTTCTTCCGCCGACCCGACCATGGGCGCCATGATGCCCATGACGCCGGCGTCGAGCGCCCGCGCGATGTAGGTGTACTCGTTGGCGGGAACGCGCGCCATCGGCACGATGCCGATACCCCGGCAGGACGCCGCCTGGACCTTCAGCGTCTCGAACGTGATGCCGCTGTGCTCCATGTCGAGGAGCAGGAACTCCGCGCCTGCCGCTTTCACGATCTGCGGCAGACCGGGCACGAGGAACTCCCAGCCGAACGTGCCGAACACCGGCTCGCCGCGTTGGATCTTCTGCTTCACGGGGTTGTCGCGCATGACCTGTCTCAGTAGTGGAATTTTCCGGCCCAGCGCGGATGACGCAGCGCTTCCGGGTTCACGATGTGCTGCGGCTTCTTGCCCTGGGCCAAAGCCACCGCGGAGCGGAATGCGCCCTCGCCCAGGCCATGCATGCACTCGTCGGTGTGACAGATCGCATGGGGTGCGAGCAGCACGTTGTCGAGCGCGAGCAGCGGATTGGCCGCGGGCGTCGGCTCCTTCTCGAACACGTCGATGGCGGCACCCGCGATGCGCCCGGTCTGCAGGGCTTCGATCAGCGCCGGTTCGTGCACCGTCGGGCCGCGCGACGTGTTGATGAAGTACGCCGTCGGCTTCATCAGCCCGAACTCCCGCGCGCCGACCAGTCCACGCGTCTGTTCGTCGAGCAGACAATTGACCGAAATGAAGTCGGATTCGCGCAGCAGCGTGTCGAGGTCGGTCATCGTCACGCCGAGATCCGCGACGGTCGATGGCGCGACCTTCGGATCGACGCCCAGCACGCGCAATCCGAACGGTGCCGCGAGTTTGCAGACCTCACGGCCGATGTTGCCCACGCCGATCACGCCGAGCGTGCGGCCCTGCAGACCCATGCCGAGGAAGTTGCCCTTCTCCAGCCAGCGCCCTTCGCGCACCAGGCGATCCTTGAGCACCATGCGATGGGCCAGGGCCAGCACGTAGCCGATCACCGAAGCCGCCACGGGCCGGCGCACGGCATCCGGCGTGATCGTCAACAGCACGCCGCGCTCGGTGCACGCCGCCACGTCCACCGAGTCGTAGCCGACGCCGAATCGCGCGATCAGCTTCAAGCGGCAATCGGGGTCGGCCAGCGTCTCGCGCGTGACCTTGGCCGTCATCAGGCAGAACGCGTCGTAGCGTGCCGCATGCTCGGGCGTCAGTGCCGGCACACGCTCCGGCAGGATCTCCCACGCCACCGCCGGATCCTTCAATGGTTCGAACGCCTTCTCGCCGAATACCGTACCGCCGTCTGCCGTCTGCACGTCCCGGCTGATCCCGATCCGAAAATCCCCCATCACCACACCTCTCGTCACATGCTCGCGGTGAATGCGCCGTCCACCACCAGGACATGTCCGTTCACGAACGACGCCTCGTCGGACGCCAGGAAGACGCAGGGCGGCCCGATCTCGTCGACCTTGCCCCAGCGACCGGCGGGCGTGCGCTTGCAGACCCAACCGTTGAACTCGTCGTTGTCGATCAGTGCGGTGTTCATCTCGGTGGCGAAGTAACCCGGCGCGATCGCGTTCACGGTGATCGCGTGCTGGGCCAGTTCGACGGCCAGCTCGCGCGTCAATGCATGCACGGCACCTTTCGATGCGATGTAAGCCGAGATCGTCGGTCGCGCCGCGATCGCGCTCATCGACCCGGTGAGGATGATCCGCCCGTGCCTGGCCGGGATCATCACCTTCGCGCATTCGCGCGCCAGCATCCAGACGGCGGTCAGATTGGTCTCGATCACGCGCTGGAAATCCGCTGTCGCGAACTCGGTGATGGGGCTGCGATGCTGGATGCCCGCGTTCAGCACCGCGATGTCCAGCCGGCCGTGGCGCTTGGCGATACCGGCGACGATCGAGACCACCGCCAGCTCATCGGTCACGTCGAACGCGGCGACCTCGGCCTTGAGGCCGGCCGCCAGCAACTCGGCTTTCTTGGCTTCCAGCGCGGCATTGTCGCGGCCGTTCAACACGACGACGGCGCCGGCACGCGCCAGCGCCTGCGCCATTCCCCAGCCGAGGCCGCGCGATGCACCGGTGACCAGTGCCACTTTCGAGTCGAGATTGAACATGGTGCCCTCCGTGAATGTGGATCTACCGGACGCGCAACTCGTAGACGGCGCGCGTCGATCGGCCCGGCGTGTTGTCCGGACGCATCTCTTCGTAGCGGGTGACCACCGTGTGCACGCCGGGTGATAACGGCTCGAGCATCAGCCAGTATCCATCGTAAGCCCCGATGCTCCGACTTCCGTCCCGCGCCTTGCCCAGGTCGACACAATCGATCGACGTGAACCGTGCGTCCGGCGAGACCGGCACGTCGCGTCCATCCACCTGCAGCGTGAGCTTCGCCTGCGCCGTCGGCGCCAACGCCGCGTCGCGCCGCAGCAGACTGCAGTCCTTGGTCGCCGCGTCGCCGAACGCGAAGTTGGCGCCGACCGGCACCAGGAACCGCACGGCCGCGCCGGGCCTTCCGACGCATCTTTCCGGTCGCACGTCTCTCGGAGGATCGAACAATCCTTCGGTCAGCGCCCAGAGAGTCTTCGACAGTTCCGCGTGGCATGAAAACGGGTTCGTGTCGACGACGATCGCGTCCTTGTTGGACGGCAGCGCCATGGATTCGACGTGATCGCGATAGGTCTGGCGATCGCGGACATACCATCGCCAGAACGTCTTGATCCAGTGCTGCATCGCGCGGCCGTCTGCAACCGCCTCCCGGACCGGATAGCGCTCGCTCGCATCGACCGCCATCGGTGGCGGCGAGCCCACACCATCGGCGCCGGGCGTATCCATCGCGACGTAGCCGGCCGGCATCGGGTGCACGAACGGTTTCTCGCCGGTGTTGAACACGATCGCGCCCCGTTTCATCAGCGGCCGGATCCGCCGCTCCATGGACAGCAGCACGCGATAGGCAATGTCCGGCACCAGATTCTCGGCGCCCGCCACCGCGCCGGGCGCCGAAGACAACCAGTCTCCATCGAGCCGGGGATACACACGGCCCGTGTCGAAATCCGCCGCGACGCCGACAACGAATCGGGGTCGCTTCGGCTGCACGGCAACAGCGCCTCCGGCCGCCCGGACACCCTGCACACGACGGTCCGCAAAATGCACCCGCACACCCGCCTGCTCGACACCGTAGATGTCTTCGAGGCCGATGAACATGAACACGTCGTAGTCGAGTGCGACGACGTCGGCATCGATCTCCACCTCGAAATACCGCTTGCCCACGGGAATCAACGGCGTGATGGTCGTGATCGCGTGGGCGTCATCGTCGTTGCGCAGAATGACAGGATGCATATGCGGTGCCATCCAGGTCGGCAGATGTTCGCGAATCTCCTGGCGACGATCGACCGGAATGCGTTCGGTCAGCACGTGCACCCGTTCGTCCGTGACTTCGCGATGGCAGCGTCGTTTCGCTTCGGACAGCTTCAGCTCCCGATCCCATGTGTATCGATCGGTGATCCACGTGCCCAGTCCACACTCGCGGTCTCGCCGGTTGAGCCAGACGACCTGTTCACGCCGCAGCTGTCGCAGCAGCATTTCCCGTTCGGCCGGGCGGGCGGTCTTGGTCAACTCCAGATAGTGCCAGGCGTAGGCGCGGGACATCCGCTCGTCCGCGGCGCCCCATGCCGCCGGTTCTGCGGCGATCCCGCTGTCGGCGAGGACCGTCGCAACAACCGCCCCCGCGGCGACCAGGCAAGCGGCGGCCGCGGCCGAACGGACCCTCGCGGGAAGTCGCTTCTCGCAGT
>JAHCKV010000388.1 GCA_026125595.1 Burkholderiales bacterium
CTGCACGTCTTCCGAACCCATGTACACCACGCATTCCATGCCGTAGCGGGCCGCGACCGTCGCGGAAGCCACGCCGTGCTGGCCGGCACCGGTCTCGGCGATGATGCGTTTTTTGCCCATGTGCCGCGCGACGAGCGCCTGGCCGATGGTGTTGTTGATCTTGTGGGCGCCGGTGTGATTGAGATCTTCACGCTTCAGCCAGATCTGCGCGCCGCCGCATTTCTCGGTCAGGCGCCGCGCGAAGTAGACCGGACTCGGGCGTCCGACGTAGTGCTTCAGTTCGTATTCGAATTCCGCGACGAAGGCCGGATCGTTGCGCAGCCGCTCGTAGTTCTCGCGCAGTTCGTCGAGGGCGTGGATCAGCGTTTCGGCGACGAACACACCGCCGTACGGGCCGAAGTGCCCTTTCGGGTCGGGAAGGTCATACATCTGCATTTCGGGCTCCTCGCATGAATGCGCGCAACTTGTCGTGATCCTTGATTCCCTTCTCGCGCTCGACGCCGCTGGACACATCCACCGCCCAGGGTCGGACGGCGCGGATCGCGTCGGCCACGTTGCCGGGGGTGAGTCCGCCGGCCAGCACGATCGGCAACGGCAGTGAAGCGGGTATCGCGTGCCAGTCGGCCGTGACGCCGGTGCCGCCATGCGCTCCAGGCACGAACGCATCGAGGAGCAGTCCTCGCGCCCCGGAAAAACGCGCGGCGGATTGTAGCAAATCGACTCCCGGCGCCACCGCGAGCGCCTTGATCCACGGGCGGCCGAAGCCGGCACAGAACGCCGGCACCTCGGCACCGTGGAATTGCAGCAGATCGAGCGGCACTTCGCGCAGCACGGCCTCCACGTCCTCGGCGCCCGGATCCACGAACAGACCGACCGTCGTGACGAACGGAGGCAGCTTCGCGACGATCTCCGCGGCGCGCTCGGCCGTCACGCGGCGTGCGCTCGTCGCGAACACGAAGCCGACCGCATCGGCGCCGGCCTCTGCCGCGACGATGGCGTCTTCGAGGCGGGTGATGCCGCAGATCTTGACGCGAGTGGGCACGGCGATGAAAGAACTCAGAAGGACGCGGGCAATCCCGCGGCCGGCGAGTATTCCACGGCAGTCAGGTAAAGACCATCGGGAGCGAAGGTCGGCGCGCTGCGCGTCCGGTTGCGGGCGGCGAGCAACTCGGCCATCCAGGCGTCCGGCCGGCGACCGGCTCCCACATAGACCAGCGCACCGACGATGTTGCGCACCATGTGCTGCAGGAAGGCATTGGCGCGGAGGTCGAACGTCACGAAGGTGCCATCGCCGTCGATGTCGAGGTGGGTCAGCTCGCGCACCGGTGAGCGGGCCTGGCATTCCGCCGCGCGAAACGACGAGAAGTCGTGGCGACCGATCAGGTGCGCCGCGCCGGCACGCAGCGCATCGATGTCGAGTGCGCCGTGCCACCAGCCGACCTTTCCGCGCAACAGCCCCGGACGCACCGCGCGCGTCAGCAGCACATAGCGATAGCGGCGCGCGACCGCATCGAACCGTGCGTGGAACTGCGGCGACGTTTCCCGCGCCCACAGCACCCCCACGCTGTCCGGCAGATGGGCGTTCACGCCACGGACCCACGCCTGCAACGGTCGCTGCACCGGTGCATCGAAGTGCACGACCTGTCCGGTGGCGTGGACCGCCGTATCGGTACGTCCGGCGCAGACGGTCTTGACCGACGTACCGGCAATCGGGACGAGTGCCCGTTCCAATGCGTCCTGGACACCGCAGCCACCGGGTTGTGTCTGCCAGCCGCAGAATGAACTGCCGTCGTACTCGAGACCGAGCGCGATGCGCATCACGGATGGAACTCGGCAACGCGAAACATGGATGAGACACTCCGACAGCGCCACCACAAAAGCAAGGCGCCGCTCGCGGCGGCGCCCGGGTGGCGGTTGCGGCCTGTTTTCAGCCGAGACTGGCCAACACGGATTGCGCTGCGCTCTTCTGCTCCGCGTCGCCTTCGGCAACGACTTCCTGCAGGATCTCGCGCGCCCCTTCCTTGTCACCCATCTCCTGATATGCCTTGGCCAGATCGAACTTGGTCTGGACGTCGTACCACTTGTCGTCCTTGCCGCCGGTCGCCGTCCCGGATCCGGTACCGTCCAGATCGAGATTGATGCCGGAGAGATCGAGGTCGGGCATGTTGGCAGCGCCCGGGGCACCGGAACCGGCAGCCGGCGCATCCAGATCGAGACCGCTCAGATCGAACGCCAGACCGCCGTCCGGATCGGAGGGCTCTCCTGAAACCGAGGTCGGCGCCGCATCCAGATCGAAATCGAGCTCGGCGGGCGACGACGACGTCGTCGGCTGCGGCGCGGCGGCGCTGGTGGATTCATCGGGGAAGATGTCACCGGTCAGGTCGAGCCCGCCGAGATCCATCGTGTTGCCACTGCCGCCAAACGACGTCATCTGGACGGTGGACTCGTGATCGACCGGGGGCTGCATGCCGATACCCGGATCGAAGATGTCGCCGCCGCCGGGTCCGCCCAGTTCACCGAGATCGATGTCGGTCGGCGTCCCGACAGACGATGCCGCCCGGATGTCCGGGCCGAGTTCGCCCAGATCGATGTCGGTGGTGGTGCCCGATCCACCGTCGTCGAAGCCGAGATTGAAGTCGAGGTTGGTCTTGGATGCATCCAGGGCACCCGCAGCCAGCGCGGCACCACCGACGGCAGCCGCAGCGACTTCGCCTTCGGCGGGTCGGCCCGCGGCATAGCGCGGATTGCCCGGATCGAGCGAGTAGCCGAGCCGTACCGCCCTGGCCCACAGGTCGCCCTTGGAGGCCGTGCCGATCTGCAGTTCCTTCGCCACCTGTTCGAAAGCGACCAGATCCTGCCGGTTGGCATAAATCTCGAGCAACTTGGCGTGCAGTTCGAAGCGTCGCGGATTGGCGGCGATGGCTTCGCGCAAGCGATCCTCGGCCAGATTGTCGCGGCCGTAGGTCAGGAAGATTTCGGCCTCCGCGAGCGGATCGCCATCTTCATGCGCATCGCCGGCGGCAGCCAGTTGCGACGCCGGCAGCTCGTCGTCGGTCGTCGGTCCGCCATCTTCGGCGATCGCATCGCCTTCTTCCGCTTCCGCAGCGCCCTTCTTGCCCTTCTTTTTCTTCTTGGGCGGCACATCGCCACCGGCGCGCTTCTTCCGCAACAGGTAGAGCAGCGCGCCTCCACCGACCAGGGCCAGCGCGGCACCGGCGCCCACCACATAGGTCGGATCCGCCAGGATCTGATCCAGGAAACTCGGCGGGGGTGGCGGTGGCGGCGGAGGCGGGACGATCTTCTTCGGGGCGGGGGCCGGCGCCGGTTCCGGCTCCGGCATCGTGGCGATTGCCGGTTGCTCTTCGGTCGGCGCCGCCGCTTCAGGAGCGGGTTCCGGTGCCGGAGTCGGAGCCGGCGCGGCGACGGGCGCTTCGGTCTTCGCCGGCGGCACCTTGTCGGCCGCGGGCTTCTGCAGGTCGGACATGCCCTGGCTCTTCATCTCCATGAGGGCCTGCATATCCTTGATGGTCTTCTCGAGGGACGCGACGCGTTCGTTGGCGTCCTTCACCGCACGATCCTTCGCAGCGACTTCCTCTTCCAGTGCACGCACCCGATCGGCGGCCGCCTTGCCGTTACCGCCCGCCGCTGCCGCGCCGGATTCGCCCTTCGACAGCTTCAGAACTTCCTTGGCCGGCTCAGTCGCCGCGGGCATCGCGTCTTCGACCTTGGTCGTGACCTTGCCAGCCGCGCTCTGATCGCCCGGCTCATCCATCGCGGGCGTCTCGCCGGCCATCGCGGCGAGCTTTTCCCGATAGGCGTTCCAGTTGGCGGCCTGA
>JAHCKV010000389.1 GCA_026125595.1 Burkholderiales bacterium
CGCGAAGTCACGCAGGCCGCCCGCCGCCGATGAGCCGATCCGCCCCCGATGCCTGGCTGATGGGCATCGACATCGGCGCCGGCAGTCTGAAAACGATGATCATCGGCACCGACGGCCGCGTGGCCGGCAGTGCCGCAACCGATATCGCGACCGCTTCGCCGCAGCCCGGGTGGAGCGAGCAGGATCCGGCGCAATGGTGGCAGGCGCTGTGCAGCACCGTACCGCGCGCGCTGACCGAAGCCGGACTGCCGCCCGATGCCATCGCGGCCGTCGCGTTCAGCGCAGGCGCCCACACGCCGGTGCTCGAAGACGCGCGGGGCCACGTGATCCGCCCGGCCATTCTGTGGAGCGACCAGCGCAGCGGCGCGGAGACACGCGAACTCAACGACCGGTATGGCGACGAGATTCTCGCCATCGGCTGCAATCGCGCCGCGCCCACGTGGACGCAATCGCAGTTGCTGTGGCTGTCGCGACACGAACCCGATGCGTTGGCCCGCACGAAACGTCTCTACGTCGCCAAGGACTGGCTACGCTCGCGACTGACCGGCACGTGGGAGACCGATCCAACCGAAGCCGTCGGTACGCTGCTGTTCGATCCGCATCGCCAGGCCTGGTCGGAACGGTTGTGCGCGATGATCGGCTTCGATCGCGCGCTGCTGCCGCCGATCGTGCGACCCACGACCATCGTCGGACCCGTGACGGCGGCGGCGGCCCGAGCTTGCGGTCTCGCCGCCGGGACGCCGGTCGTCTGCGGCAGCTCCGACACGTCCGTCGAAGCGTATGGCGCCGGCGCGATCGCACCCGGCAACGGTGCCATCAAGCTGGCGACGGCCGCGACGGTCAGCATCATCGGCCGCGAACCGCACGTGCATCCGACGCTGATCAACTATCCGTTCGCCGTGCCGGATCACTGGTATGCGATCACGGCGACGAACTCCTGTGCATCCGCGCACCGGTGGTTGCGCGACCGGTTCTTCACGGAACCGGGCCAGGCCGGCGCCGAAGCGTTCGCGGCAATGGACCGCATGGCCGCCGACACCGGGGCCGGAGCCGATGGACTGCTGTTCCACCCGTACCTGCAGGGCGAACGGGCGCCGTACTGGGATCCGTTGTTGCGCGCCGACTTCATCGGCATGACGTTCCGCCACGAACCGAGGCACTTCGCGCGCGCGTTCTACGAAGGTATCGCGTTCTCGCTGCGGGACGCGCTCGACCAGCTGCGGGCGCAGGGACTCGATCTGCGCGAAGCCCGCATCATCGGTGGCGGCGCGCGCAGCGCGACGTGGCGCCAGATCGTCGCGGATGTGCTCGACGTGACGATCCAGTTGCCGAAGGTGACGGACGCGTCATTCGGCGCCGCGCTGATCGCAGGCGTCGGCATCGGTGTCTTCGCCGACGAAGTGGCGGCCGTCGGGCGTTGCGTCGCCATCGACGCGAGCCATGCGCCCGATCCGGCCCGTCGCGCCCGGTATGACACGCTGCACGGCATCTACCGCGACGCGGCCACGCGGCTGACCGACATCAACCATCGCCTCTCCGCATTGGGCTGACCACGATGCTGCGAATCTTCGGTTCCCCCCATCGCTACGTGCAGGGGCCCGGCGCGATCGACCAGTTGAACGAGCTGGCGCGGCACTACGGCAGATACCCGTTCGTCGTGGCCGATGGCGTCGCGCTCGATCTGTTGCGCACGAAGCTGATCGACGCCCTCGGCAATGCGGGTTCCGCTGCGCGCTTCACGCGGTTCGGCGGCGAATGCACGGCGGCCGAGATCGATCGGCTCACCGCCGAAGCCCGGGAGCAGGCAGCCGACGTGGTCATCGCCGTCGGCGGCGGCAAGACCATCGACGCCGCGAAAGGCGTATGCCTGGCGCTCCATCTTCCGTTGATCGTCATGCCGACCATCGCATCGAACGATTCACCGACCAGCCGGCTCGTGGTGGTCTACACGGAACAGCACGCGTTGCAGGAAGTTCGTCGCATGGCGGTCAATCCGGACGTGGTGCTGGTGGACACGGCGATCATCGTCGCAGCGCCGGCGCGTTTCTTCGTCTCCGGCATCGGCGACGCGCTGTCGAAGAAGTTCGAGGCGGCGCAATGTTTCGCAGCGGGCGGTACCAGTTTCTATGGCGCGCATCCGCCGTTCGTCGCACTGACGTTGGCGGACGCGTGCTACGAAACGATCCGAAGCTGCGCCGAAGGCGCACTGGAGGCCCTCCATCGCGGCATACCGGACGAAGCCTTCGAACGGACCGTCGAAGCGACGATCCTGCTGTCCGGTCTCGCGTTCGAGAATGGCGGGCTGTCGATCGCGCATTCGTTGACGCGGGGCCTGTCGACGGTACCCGAACTGGCGACGGCACTGCACGGCGAACAGGTCGCGTTCGGCTTGCTGGTGCAGTTGATCCTGGAACGGCGATCGCGCGAGTTCATCGGCGATCTGGTGGCGTTTCACCGGCGCGTCGGATTGCCGGTGTCGTTGCGCGATCTGGGATGGAGTGGCGATGCCACCGCTGCTGCGGCGCGTATCGCTCAGGTCACGTGGGAACGGGCCCCCTACGTGCGGAACCTCACGGCACCGGTGGACGAATCGCGTTTGCGTGACGCGATTCTCGCCACCGGTTCGCTTGCGAAAGCGTGATGATCGACGTCCGTCAGGAGTAGTGACCGGCGCCGTGCCAGGTGCCCTGGGCCAGCACACTGCGATCGATCCACACGGCCGTGCCGGTGAACAGCGCGCAGCAGATGAGCAGCGCCACGATCCCGCCGCCGACCCGTTGTGCAGCATTCATCGGTGCGGCTTTGGCGGTTTGGACGGGGACGTTCAGGTTGTCGATCGGCATGGCGCTGACTCCGCAGAAAGGGGTGAAGAACGACCTGCCAGTCAGCAAGAGCTGAGCCACTGCACGAAAGCTCAGCGGCGGATTCCGTTCGGCGGCGCCCTTGTCGGCGCACCGGCCGAAATCTTGAGGCCCAAATGGCGGGGCAACCGGCTGACGTTCCCCGTCAAGCATGTCACCCCTTCACGCACACCACCTGCTTTAGCGTGTGCAGCACGTCGGTCAGGTCGGTCTGGTTCGCCATGACGCGGTCGATGTCCTTGTAAGCACTCGGTATTTCGTCGACGACGCCGGCGTCCTTGCGGCAGATGATGCCTTCGGTCTGGCGCGCGAGATCCGCTGCATCGAATCGCTGGGCCGCCGCGGTCCGGCTCATCCTGCGTCCCGCGCCGTGGGCACTGGACTGAAAGCTGTCGGCATTGCCGCGCCCCCTCACGATGAAGCTGCGCGCCCCCATCGAGCCGGGCACGATGCCGAGATCCCCGGCGGCGGCACGAATCGCGCCCTTGCGGGTGACCCAGACGTCTTCGCCGAAGTGATGTTCCCGTGCCACGTAGTTGTGGTGGCAGTTCACCACCTCCGACGTGACCTCGAACGGCGGCAGATGCCGGGCGAGCGCCGCCAGCACCAGCGCCAGCATCTCGTCGCGATTCGCCGCCGCATAGGCCTGGGCCCAGGACACCGCTTGCACGTAGTCGTCGAAATGGACACTGCCCTCCGGCAGATACGCGAGATCGCGATCGGGCAGATGGATCGACTGCCGTTCCATGTCGCGTCGGGCCAGCTCGATGAAGTAGCGGCCGATGGCGTTGCCGATCCCGCGGCTGCCGGAATGCAGCATCACCCACACGCGATCGGCCTCGTCGACGCAGACCTCGATGAAGTGATTGCCGCCGCCGAGCGAGCCCATCTGCAGCACCCAGTTCGGCCCCTTGCCGTTGCGGCCGAGCAGACCCGGATGCCGGCGGATGATGGCCTCGATCCCGGTGG
>JAHCKV010000039.1 GCA_026125595.1 Burkholderiales bacterium
TGTGGCAGGTGCGCTGCACGACGTAGTACGACGTCGCGAACAGTGCACTGCCGCCGAACGCGAAGATCACCGCGTTGGTGTGCAGCGGCCGCAGCCGTCCATACGACAACCACGGAACGCCGTACGTCAGGTCCGGCCACAACAACTGCGCGGCGATGACCACGCCCACGAACATGCCGATCACGCCCCACACAAGCGTCATGATCGAGAACTGCCGCACCACTGTGTAGTTGTAGCTCGTCGCCTGCTGCATTTGGGCTCCCTTGTTCGACGAACGCTGCACCGGAAAACCGGGCACCGATCGATGACCGGTGTGTCGTACCGGATGCTATCGATCCGACGATGGCGGGCGTTGATGCAGATCAAGCGAGCGAAGAATCTGCGACGGACGCCGCCGCTGTCGGTGCGACTGCGGCGCGCCACGGCGATCGTTTGTCCGCACGGAAGCAAACGCCTCGACGCGATTCAGGCGCAGTGCGCGCGTCGCTTCCCGTACCGGGCGAGTCAGGCCGTGCGGTCGTCGTCCTGCAGCAGGCGGTGGGCCGGCCCTTCGAGATCGTCGAACTGTCCGCTCTGCACCGACCACCAGAACACGGCACCGATCAGGAACATCAGCACGACGGACAGCGGGATCAGCAGGAACAGGATGTCCATTTCTACCCTTGCCGAAGCGGAATCGCTCGCGCGCGCTCGGACGGTGGCTGCGATTTTCGCGCGCGATGCCGCAGCCGCCACGCCTTGCCGACCACCAGCAGCGAACTGAGCGACATCCCGAGGCCCGCGAGCCACGGCGGCAACAGACCCGATGCTGCCAGTGGCACGGCGGCGATGTTGTATCCGAATGCCCACCACAGGTTCTGCGCGATGATCCGGCGCGTGCGGCGCGCCGTCTCGATGCCGTCGGCAACACCGCGAAGTCCATCGGTGTCCAGAACGAAATCGGCCTTCGCCTGCGCCAGCGATGCGCCGCCACCCAACGCGATCGACACGTCGGCCTGCGCCAGCACCGGTGCGTCGTTGATGCCATCCCCGACCATCAGGATCTTCGCGCCTCGCGCTTGCAGACCGGCGATCCCGTGCCGTTTGTCTTCGGGTGTCAGACCCGCGCTGAACCGGTCGATGCCGAGGCGACGCGCCACCGCACCGACGGCTCCTCGATGGTCGCCGCTGGCGATGGACACTCGCACGCCGAGCGCCCGTAACCGCGCGACGGTGTCGACGGCGTCGGGCCGCACACGATCGCCCAGCCGGAATCGCGCGAGCATGCCCTGCCGGTCGCCGAGCCACACGATGGTGGCACTGTCGGCCTCGTCGAAGGGCAGATCGAGCCCCAGCTCCTCGACGAACCGGCGGCGGCCGATGCGGATCTGGCCGCCGGCGCCCATCGCTTCCACGCCCTGGCCCACGACATGCCGCACGTCGGTGAGCGGTGGCAACGGCGTACCCGCGGTCACCGCCAGCGCCTTCGCGATGGCGTGGGCCGAGCCGAACTCCAGCGCCGCAGCCATCGCGCGGCACGCGGTTTCATCTTCGCGGCCGAAGGTTTCGACACCGAGCACCGACAACGCGCCGTCGGTCAGCGTGCCGGTCTTGTCGAAGACGACGTGGTCGACGCGGGCCAGTGCCTCGATGCCGGCCGCTCGCACCGTCACCAATCCCTCGCGCGCCAATCGCCCCACCGCCACGGCCAACGCCGCAGGCGTCGCCAACGACAAGGCGCACGGACACGTGACGACGAGCACGGCGACGGCCGCCGGCAATGCGCGCGCCGGATCGATCCAGAACCAGATACCGGCGGTCGCCGCGGCGACGACGAGAATCGCCGCGATGAACCAGGCGGCATGGCGATCGGCCAACAGCACCAGCGGCGGTCGCTCCGACTGCGCCTGTTCCGCCAGCCGCACGATCGCCGACAGTCGCGTCGCGGCTCCAACGCGCACCACACGTAGCACCGCAGGTTGCGCGACGTTGATCGCGCCACCGGTCAACTCCTGTCCACGGACCCGGACGCGCGGGCGGCTCTCGCCGGTCAGCAACGATTCGTCCGTCGACGTCGCGGCGGATTCGAGCATGCCATCCGCCGGAATCGTCGCACCCGGCGCGACGAGCACATGGTCGCCCACCTGCAGTGCACCGGCAGGAATCTGCACGGTATCGTGCGAGCTCGGCCAGTTCAGCAGCAGCTGCGCCGTGGCGGGCAACGCACGCGCCAGCCGTCGCAACCCTTCGCCCGCCGAGCGCCGCGCCGCGTTCTCGAACCAGCGTGCTGCGAGCAGGAAGAACACGAACATCGTGATCGAATCGAAGTACACGTCACCGGTGTCGCGGACCACGGCCCATGTACTGCCGACGAATGCGGCGACGATACCCAGCGCGACCGGCACGTCCATGCCGAACCGGCGCAATCGCAGATCGCGCAGGGCACCCGCAAGAAACGGAGCCGCGCCGTACACCAGTACCGGCACCGTCAGCACCAGCGAGGCCCAGCGCAACAGCGTCGCGATGTCGGGTGACAGATCACCGTCACCCGCGATGTACGACGGCCACGCCAGCATCATCACCTGCATCATGCCGAAGCCGGCGACGAACAACCGCCACAGGCCGGTCCGCCGTTCGCGGCGCGCCATCCGCGCACGGTGCGCATCGTCGGCGGGCCACGCGCGATAGCCGATCGCGCGGACCGCCGCCAACAGACGCGACGGGGACGTGACGTGGGGGTCCCAGTTCACCCGGGCTTCATGGCTCGCGTGATTGATCCACACCCGACGCACGCCCGGCTGCCAATTCAGGTGCTGCTCGTTCAACCACACGCATGCGGTGCAGTGGATACCCTCCAGCAACAGCGTCGCTTCGCAGGTGCCGTCTGGCTGCGATTCGATGAAGCCGGCCGCGACTTGCGGATCATCGTAGACCGTCAGGATCGTCGCATCGTCGTCCACTGCGACCCGGGACGTGGACGCGGCGCGATCCCGGTAGAACGCACCGAAGCCGCCTTCGAGAATGGTCTGTGCAACCGCCCTGCAACCTCCGCAACAGCAGTCGCGCGATGCGCCGTCGACCGCGACCGTGTAGCGTCCCGGCTCGCCGACGGGAAGCCCGCAGTGAAAGCAATCCGTGGCAATCGACGCCGCAGGTGGTGCGGGCGCCATCACTGCCGCGCTCGACATGCCGCAAATCTCCGGATCACATCGCCGTTCATGGGTACCCCGTTCCGGACCGCCACGGGTCCTTTCGACCATGATGGGGCCGTGCCGCGACGAGCACCTTGACGCAGGTCAACGACGGGGCAGCGCCACGCCGAATGACGGCAATCGGTTGCGCTGCGAATCACAGAAACTGCAGCGCAACTGGAACGATCGCGCAGCGGCCCGGAATCAGCAGCGGCTATGGGACGTTTACGGTGGAAACCAGACGGCGCCGGGCACCGCCCCCTCACCGCCCTGCACCGCGGCGAACGGCTGTCTCGGCCAGCAACAGCAACGCTACGAGTGGGAAAAGCAGATCGACCGGCAGATCAACCGCCAGTGATCCGCGGCCAGGCCGATCAGCGGAAGCGTGCGCGCAACGCCCGCAACCGGTCGAGCAGGCCCGACGTGACGGCGGCGGCCGGACCGGGCCGGGGCGGCGCCACCTGCTGCGGCACCTTGGCCAGGGCCGGCGTGGCCTTGTACGTGTGATAGCGGTTCATCGCCGCTTCGACATAGCTCGCCAGTTGCGCCGGGTCGAATGGCTTGCTGACGAAGCGGTGCACCTGCGCCTCGTTGATCAGGTCGATCAGCAACTCGGCATCGACTGCCTGGGTCACCGCAAGCGTCACGATCTGCGGATACTCGCGCTTCAACAGATGCAGCAGCGACTTGATCTCCTGGTGGCCGGCATCGAGATCGGCCACCAGCACGGCCACTTCGCGTTCCTGCAGCAGCGTGACGGCTTCTTCGAGATCGCGTGCCTGCGCGACCCAGTGACGCTCCGCGAACGTGCGCACCAGCAGCGGCGTCAGTTCATCGCCCGGATCGAGCGTCAGGATCGATTCCTCGAATCGCGGCGGCGCCGGCATCTGCCATGCCGGCACCTCGGGCGTTTCCTCGGCGACCGCCACTGCTTCGGCGATGGTGCGCTGGATATCCTGCGAATCCCACGGCTTGTTGATGAAACGCCAGACCTCGCCCTGGTTGATCGACCCGACGATGGAGGCGAGATCGGAATAGCCGGTGAGCAGGATGCGCACGGATTTCGGTGCGATCTCGCGCACCTGCCGCAGCAGTTCGACGCCGAGCATGTGCGGCATGCGCTGGTCGGACACCACGACCTGGAACGGTGTGCTCTTCACGAGCTCCAGCGCCTTGCGCGGATCATCCGCGGTATGGACCCGGTATTGCGACCGGAACAGCGCGTGCAACGCCGTCAGGATCCGCGTCTCGTCGTCGACGAACAGGATCGACGGGCGACGGTCGAGACGCTGCGGCGGCGGCACCGGGCGCGGCAGCGGCAGCGCACCGGTACCGAGCGACGGTTCGGGCGAAGCGCCGCCGGTTTCCGTGCCATTGCGGCCGCGGACCACGCGCAGCAGATTCGGGGCGATGGTCGGACGCGACTGCGTGGCCGGATCGGCTTCGCGCAGCAGCGGTTGCATCATCGCGTCGCGGATCGCCTGCTCGAATTCGCGTGCATTCTGGAAGCGGTCGCCGGGATCCTTCGCCATGCCCCGCATCACGACGCTGTCGAGGCCGTCGCTCAGCAACGGGTTCATCTGCGACGGCGCCTCGGGCGTTTCGGTGAAGACGCGGTGCATGATCACCGAGTTGTTGTTGCCTTCGAACGGCCGTCGACGGGTCAGCAATTCGTAGAAGATCACAGCCGCCGCGTAGATGTCGGCGCGCGCATCGGCGGTCTCGCCGGCGAACTGCTCCGGCGACATGTACGACGGCGTGCCGATCAGGTCACCGGCCTGCGTCAACAGCGACGATTCGATCCGCGCCACACCGAAGTCCGCGACCTTGATGACACCCTCGCGGCTCACCATGATGTTGGCCGGCTTGATATCCCGGTGGACCACGCCCTGGGCGTGCGAGTAACCCAGCGCGGACAGCATCTGCAGCAGGATGTCGCAGACCTTGTCCGGTTCGCCGCGGAAATCTTCGCCGGACAGAAACGCCGTCAGCGGCTTGCCGAACACGCACTCCATCACGAGGTAAACCAGTTCCCCTTCCTCGCCGAAGTCGTAGACCGACACGATGTTGGGATGCTGCAACCGACCGGCGGCCCGCGCCTCGATCCGGAACCGCGCCAGTATCGTGTTGCGCTCCGCACCGTACAGCCGCGCCTTGTCGACCACCTTGATCGCGAGCGTCCGCTCGATGACCGGATCGTAGGCCTGGTACACCGTCGCCATGGCACCGGACCCGAGCACCGAGCGGATCTCGTACTTCCCGATGTGTGATGGAAGATGGTTCATGCCGGCGCCGCCGGTTCCACCGGCAGCGTCACCGTGAATCGCGTGCCCTTGCCGACGACGGACTTCACGTCGATCCGGCCCCCGTGCTGCTGCACGATCTTGTACGCGATGGACAATCCCAGGCCCGTGCCCTTGCCCACATCCTTGGTCGTGAAGAACGGATCGAAGATCTTCGGCACCACGTCGGGCGGGATGCCATGGCCATTGTCTTCGACGTCGACCGTCACTTCCGCGGGGCTGGCGTGCCGCGTGGTGATCCGGATGATGCCGCCGTTCTCGGGCGTAGCCTGTGCGGCATTGGTCACCAGGTTGAGGAACACCTGATTGATCTGCGATGGCGAGCACGACACCAGCGGAATCTCGCCGAAGACCTTGCGGACGTCCTTGTGCTTCACCAGATTGCGCGCGATCTGCAGCGTGCTTTCGAGCCCTTCGCGCAGATCGAAGCGGGCGACCTTGTTGCGGTCGAGCCGGCTGAAATCCTTCAGGTTCGCCACCAGATCGGCGATCTGGTCGATGCCGTACAAGCCGTCCTTGACCAGCTTCTCCATGGTGTCGACGGCTTCGTGCTCGCGCAATGCTTCGGCCATTTCGGCCACCCGCGCGAACTGGTCGGTCACTTCGGCCTCGGTGGCCTGACCCTGTTGCAGCATCGCGAGCAGCACTTCGGTCTCGTGCACGATGGAGGAAATCGACGGCAGCTGCGTCGTGATCGTCTCGAGACTCGACTTGACGTAGGCCAGCGGCGTGTTGATCTCGTGCGCGACCCCGGCGACCATCTGTCCGAGCGACGACATCTTCTCGGACTGCACCAGCATCGTCTCGGATTCCTTCAGGTGCTTCAGCGCATCGGACAACTCACGGGTGCGGGCCGAAACCTTGTGTTCCAGCGTTTCGTTGGCGCGCTTCAGTTTCGCGTTCACGTCGTTGATCACACGGTAACTGCGAAACAACTGCACACCGACATAGCCGAGGAAGATCAACAGCGCCGCGGAGTACGCGATCAGGTAGACGCGATACAGCTCGCGTTCATCCACCTCCACCTGGAATGACTGTGCGAACGACGCACCCAAGGTATCGGTACGCGGTGCCGTCGGGAAGAAGCTCAATTGCTGATACAGCGTATCGCGGCCGGGTTTGGTCTGCCGCATCGTCGCCAACCGCGTCGACACCAGCATCACCGGCTCGCGGGCGCCGGGGGGCAGCCATGTTGCACCGGCCAACAGACGCGCTTCGACCGCGGTGATCTGTTCCGCGAGCGCATCGTCAGAAATCGAACTGAACTCGATCGCGAGTGCCGCGAGCTGGTCGAGATCGGTCCGCAGGTATTCCGGCACGCGCGCGCCGGGCTGGGCCGCGGCTTCCCGCACCTGCAACTGCGCCGGCGGCAACGCAGCGAGCAACTCGCGCAGCGCATTGCGGAACGCCGTCGCCCGACGCCAGTAGTCGGTCATCAGATCGAGCTTGCGGTCGTACAGCGTCGCCAGCGACGCGACGCCCGCCACCAGAACCGGATGGTTCATGGCCCGTGCTTCCTCGGCCAACCCGCTCAATTCCCGCGCGACCGGATCCCGCGGCAACGCGCCGCCCGCGTCGACCGCGAGCAGCTCGGTGCGTGAACGCAGGATGGATTCGTTCCACTGGGCGTCGATCGCTTTCAGGTTGCGCAGATGCTCGTTCACGCGCACCTGGCGGGCGAAGTCGACCCCCTGCGTCTTGTAGTACAGGAAGCCGAGCACCGCGGCCAACAGCGCGGCGAGCAGGATCAACAGGGCGCGACGTACCAGCCTCATCGAAGATCGCTTGTTATGCCTTTGATTTTCTGGAACGTCCAGTGACCGGCATTGTACCCGCCGTCCATGGGCACCGGCAGACCGGGAAGTGTCGTCGATTCAAGACACTCCCCGAAAACGAAGACGCCGCCGAAGGGCGGCGTCTTCTGGTCCCTGCAATCGCGGATCAGTGCTTGCCGGCGCGCGCTTCTGCGCTGACTTTCACCGACTTGCCCCGCGCCATGTACAGCGTGAGAAGCACACCACCCATCGCGATGGCCGCCAGCGTGATGAACGCCCATTCGGACGAGTTGGTGGCCGCACGGATCCGTCCGATCAGGTCGGGGCCGAAATGGCCGCCCAGGTTGCCGACCGAATTGACCCACGCAATGCCGGCCGCCGCCGCCGTTCCGGTCAGGAACGCCGTGGGCAGTGCCCAGAACGTACCGACGAACGACAGGATGCCGGAGGTGACCAGCGTCAGCGCGATCATCGACGGGATCGGGGCGTGGCCGACAACCGCGAGCATGCCGAGCCCGATCACGGCAACGAACAGTGAACCGGCCACGTGCCACTTGCGCTCACCGGTCCGGTCGGAGCTCGCCCCCACCAGCACCATGCTCACGGCTGCGATACCCCACGGGATCATGCTCAGCAGCCCGACCTTGAGGAAGTCCTTCTTGTCGATCCCGATCTCCTGGATGATCGTCGGCATCCAGAAGTTGACGGCGTAGAAGCCGATCACGCCCGAGAAATAGACGAAAGCCAGGCCCCAGACGCGGATATCGCGGAACGCGTCCATCATGTTGTGGCCGCCACCGCCTTGGCTCTTGGCGGCGTTGTCCGCCGCCACGACGCGACTCACCAGATCCCGCTCGTCCTGGCTCAGCCATTTGGCCTTCTGCGGACCGTCGTCGAGAATCACCAGCACCAGGACACCGATCAACACCGACGGCAGGCCTTCCACCAGGAACAGCCAGCGCCAGCCCGCCATGCCGCCCAAGCCGTCCATGTACTGCATGATCGCACCGGACACCGGCGAGCCGATGACATTGGCCATCGCGATGGCCGTCATGAACAGCGCGACGGTCTTCGCACGCCGTGCACTCGGGAACCAGTAAGTCAGATACAGGATGATGCCGGGGAAGAAACCGGCCTCGGCCACGCCCAGCAGGAAGCGCAGCACGTAGAACGTGAACTCCGCATCGGTGCAGCCGAACCAGACGGCGACGGAACCCCAGTGCACCGCATCGGTATACATGAAGGCCGTGGACAGCAGCCCCCAGGTGATCATGATGCGGGCGATCCAGATCTTCGCGCCGACCTTTTCCATGATCACGTTGCTGGGCACTTCGAAGAAGAAGTAGCCGATGAAGAAGATCCCGGCACCGAACCCGTAGACGGCGTCGCTGAACTTCAAGTCGCCCGACATCTGCAGCTTCGCGAAACCGACGTTGACGCGGTCGAGGAACGCGACGATGTAGCAAATGAACAGAAACGGAATGAGGCGGGCCGATACCTTCTTGAAGGTTGCCTCCTCGAACTGCGGAGATAGCGTTTGTGTGGCCACTAGGACCCCTCCCTCGTATTGGTATGTTTTGACAACGGTCTCGCTCCGGCCGCGGGCTCTTCTGAGGCCCCTTCGGGACGCGGCATTGTAGGGATGCCCTCCCGGGTTGGCTACAACAATGGCGTTCCCGGCGAATATCTGCGCAAACGAGAGGTTTGCTTCGTCGCGTGGGGAAAATCTCCGTTCCCGGCAGGATTCGCACCCATGCTGGCTCCGAAAATGGCGGTTCGAGCGATATCAACCCGTCACGACCGGGCGTTATCATCTTCCGCTGTCAAGAAGACGCGAGATCGTCCGTAGTTGGGAGTTCTTCCATCGAACGGCTTCCGATCCCCACACATGTCCTGGGACTCCACCACCGCCACCCGCCGTCTGGCCGGACTGCCGGAGCCGGAACCGCTGCACCCCGATCTGGCCGCGCGTCTGGTGCGCCGGGCCGGCCGGTTGCCGGCGCTGGAACATCCGCTGATCGTCCAGGCTCCCTATATTCCGCCCCTCGCCAGCTACGTGAACGGGCTGTACGAATCCCTGCGGCAACGGGCGGAAGCACTGCTCGTCGCACGCAATTTCGACAGCTGGCTCGATCTGCATTCCCGACCGCATCGCGCGGAGGTCCTGGTGCTCCATGCCGACCGGATCGAGCACGACACGTGGTGGAGCCTGCTGGCCTCCGTCTTCCGGTCGGATCCGCCGTGGCACGATGACGAACCACGCCACTGGACCCGCGCGCTGTCCTCCGACAAGCCGCAGCGGACGATCTTCATGACCCGACAGGAGCGCGAGTTGCTCGACACGCTGCCGGCGATGATCTCGGTGTGGCGGGCGGTGCCGGCGGCCGACCCGCAAAGCGGCATCAGCCTGTTCCTGGATCGGGAAACAGCACAGGATTTCGCGCGCGAGGCGGTCGAACAATTGCAGTTGGAATCGGGGGATTTCGTGCTGCAGAGTGCCCGGATCCCCCGCAGCCGGGTGTTGGCGGCCAGCCTCGCCCGGGGCATGCCGGAACTGCTCGCCGCCGACGGTACCGTCGAAGGCGTCACGCCGGTCTGACCGGCCCGGGGCGTCAGGGCCCCGAAACGCGCAGGCTCCCGCGGACCTCGAAGCGGATCCTGTCCCGTTCCCGCCCGTTGCCATCGATCAGCACGAGTTCGTGCCGACCGGCCACCGGGTGCCAGAATCCCGCGCCGTCGATGGGCGCCGGCCCTCCATCGAGCCACCACGTGAATCCGGCCGACTCGGTATCGGCACTGAAGCGCACCCTCTGCACGTCCGCCGGAATGTCCGGATCGAGCGCGAGCACGGCACCATCGGCCGGATAGAGGATCCGCGCACCCGCCACCACCGACGGCTTCGCCGAGACCTCGGCAACCTCGGTGCCGCGCAGGAAAAGCTCTTCGCGCTCCGACTCGATCGGCGGCACGAAATGCACGGTCTGCGCCACCACATCGGCGGGCCGTGACACGGGCGGCGCGAGCGGATCGCCCCGATGCAACGCATTCATCAGATCCAGCCACGCCGGTGCCGCGCCGGAAATGCCGGAGACATCTCGCATCGGGCTACCGTCGAAATTGCCGACCCAGACCGCCACCGTGTACCGGCGCGAGAAGCCGACGCACCAGTTGTCGCGCATGTCCTTGCTGGTACCGGTCTTCACCGCGGTCCATTGTCGCGTCGCCAGCGGGTTTTCGAGGCCGAACGTGACACTGCGGGTACTGCGGTCCGACAGGATGTCCGCGACGATGTGGGCTGCGCCGGCATCGATGACGCGGGTCGCGACACCCGGCGGCGCCGGCAATACCCGAGGGCGGCTCGACACGCCGCCGTTGGCCAGCGTGCGATAGGCGTTGGCGAGCTGCCACAGCGTCACGTCCGCCGAGCCGAGCGCCAGCGACAGCCCGTAGTAATCGCCATCCTCGACGATGCCGTCGAAGCCCAATGCACGCAGCCGGTCGACGAATCGCTCGGTGCCCACCAGCATCAACGCCCGCACGGCGGGCACGTTCAGCGACCCGGAAAGACTGGTCCGCACACTGGTGAGGCCGCGGAAATCCCGGTCGTAGTTCTGGGGTACGTAGAGGCCCGACGGCGTCACGAGATTGGCCGGCGAATCATCCAGCAGCGATGCCGCCGTCAGCAGACGATCCTCGATCGCCGTCGCATACAGGAACGGTTTCAGCGTCGAGCCGGCCTGTCGCCGCGCCTTCACGCCGTCGACGAACGGCGCGCTCGACGCCGCGCCGGAGTTGCCGACGTAGGCGAGCACCTCGCCGGTGGCATTGTCGAGCACCAGGGCAGCCGCGTCCTGCACGTGCCGCGCAGACAACTGCGCGAGTTGCCGCTGCAGCGTCTCCCGCGCGACGGACTGGATCCGCAGATCGAGCGTCGTCCGCACCCGCCGCGCGTCGGGGCCGAGCAGTTGTCGCGCCAGATGAGGCGCGAGCGCAACCGCCGCGTCGATCCGCGGCGTGCCGGCGAGGTGGGTCGCGGCGAGACGGTCGAACGCGCTGCATTCCTTCGCCTGCGCGACGATGCAGGCGCGCTTCGCGACCGTGGCCGGTGCCGCATTCGGTCCACGCAACAACGCCGCCAGCAAGGCCCCTTCCCGCGCGTCCAACCCGCTGGCGTCCTTGCCGAACAGCCCGCGCGCCGCCGCGGCCACGCCGTGCAGTTCACCACGGTAGCTGGCGAGATTCAGATACGCCTCGAGGATCTGCTGCTTCGTCCAAGCTCGCTCCAGATCGCGCGCGGCGCCGATCTGATCCCATTTCTGCGCGAACGTCCGGCGGGCACCCTGCAAGCGCAACGCCGGCTCCAGCATGCCCGCCACCTGCATCGACAACGTGCTGGCACCGCGCGGCGTGCCCCGCACCAGCGTGTCGATAGCGGCGTCGCCCAGGGCCCGCCAGTCCACGCCCGCGTGTTCCCAGAACCGGCGGTCCTCCGCCCGGACCACGGCCTGGACCAGCGCCGGCGATACCTGCGGCAGCGCCACCCACGGCAGGCGACGCGCACCGGCATCGATCCGCAGCTCGTGCAGCAGCTCGCCGTTGCGGTCGAGCAGCACGGCTTCGCTCGGGATGTGGGCGCGCCGGACCTCGTCGAAACTCGGGACGGCCTGGGCCGCGATCGTCACGAGCAGCAGCATCGAACCGAGGGCCGTCTCGGCGAATCGATGGGCGCTGGCGGGGGAGAGCATCCCGAAATTGTAGGGGAGTATCCGGCCGACAATGGTTCCCGCGAGCCACCGAGGCAAATCGGCCCTCGTCGAGGGCCGATCGGTACTGCCTGAGAAAGCGGACTTAGCGTCGGGCGCGACGGCGCGCCATGAATCCCACCAGCCCCAGACCCGCCAGCATCAGCGCACAGGCTTCCGGTTCGGGCACGGCCGCCACGCGCAGGCTGAAGTCGTCGATGGCCATGCCGTGATCGGACGCGCTGTCGTTGATGTCGACCCAACGCAGCCACAGCACGTGGTCGGCCTGCCACTCGATACCGCTGACCGTGGCCCCCAGGCCCTCGACCCGGTTCTGTGCCAGATTGCCGTTGCCGGTGGTGCCACCGGACAGCGTCGGCGTGAAGAAGCTCGCGCCGGCCGCGTGTGCCTGGCTCGGATCGACGTATTGCCAGTCGAGCTGATGGAAGGCCGTTCCGGCAACGCCGACCGCGTACTGCACGATCAGCGAGTGCGCGACATTGGCATTGGACGAGACATGCCATTGCTCGCCGGTGTAGTCGAACGAAAATCCATTCAGCATGGTTCCGGTGTCGTTGACGAACGCGACGGCAACGGCGCCGAACGGATCACCGACCTCGGGCTCGGACGCGTTGTATCGATGACTCGACCCCGCCTGCGATCCGAAGGCGCGATCGGTCTCACCGTGGCGGCCGTAGCTGATGTGCGCGCGATCCGATCCGCTGCTGGTGGACACCCGGAGGTGGCTGACCGTCTGATTCAGTTGCGGACCGGCCTGGATGTACCAACCGGCGAGCGTGCCGTCGTTGGTCCACGCAGGGTCGGAACCGTTCGCGTTCGGCAGCGAATCGAAATTCTCGGCGTAGACGAAGTCTGCCGCCGTGACGGAGATGGCCGCATGCGCATGGGGCAGGACGGTTGCGAGTACGACGGCCGACAGCGCACCGGAGAGCGCGCGAATACGGGGAAAGCGAGAGGGGCTCATGTCGAAGGTCTCGAGGTGATGGACGGATGGCTGCAGAAGCGGAATCGCTCGCGCCGGTCGCTGCGCCGACGATCGCTCCAGTCCCGAACAGTAGGAAACGTAGATGACGGCAGTATCGCCAACGGGCGTGATCCATTCGTCGCCGTTCGTCTCGAATCGGCTGGGCATTCCAGCCCATGACTTGTAGGATTCCCGTCGCCTGCCGCGCCGAACGACGCACGGTGCACGACCACCGATCCCGCAAACCGGACGCATCCCCATTCGCCGATGGCCGTCAACGCCTTCGTCAGTTTCACGCTCGCGATCCTGCTGCTGTTCGTCGGCAAGGGTCTGACCCAGCGCGTGGCGTTGCTGCGCCGCTACAGCATTCCGGAGCCCGTCGTCGGCGGCTTCCTGTGTGCCTGCGGCGTCGGCGTCGTCTATCTGGTCGACGGCACGCAGATCCGGTTCGACCTCGGCATGCGCGACATGCTGCTGCTGTACTTCTTCGCCGGTATCGGCTTGAAGTCCGACGTTCGCACGTTGATCAACGGCGGACGACCACTGATGATCCTGCTGTTGCTGTCGTCGCTGTTCATCGTGTTGCAGAACGTGGTCGGCATGGCCGCCGCCGCCGGTTTCGGTCTCGATCCGCGCACGGGGCTGCTGCTCGGATCGATCTCGCTGGTCGGCGGCTTCGGTACCACGATCGCGTGGACGCCGGATTTCGTCGGACGGCTCGGCATCGCCAACGCGCTGGAACTCGGCACCGCCGCGACGATGGTCGGGCTGATCGCCGCGTGCGTCACGGGCGGTCCGATCGCCAACTATCTGATGCGCCGTCACCGACTGGTGCCTTCCGCCGACAAACGGCTGGACATCGGCGTGCCCCACGTCGAGGCCGACCCTCCACTGGATTACTACGGCGTGCTGCGCGCGTGGTTGTGGCTGAACGTCACGCTGTTGCTCGGCCAGGGATTCGGCGCCCTGCTGCAATTCACCGGACTCAATCTGCCGGACTTCGTGAGCTGCCTGCTGGCGGGCATCGTGTTGCGCAACGCGATTCCGCCGCTGCTGCCGCGGCGGCTCGGCAAACGGCTACCGGGCCTGCGCCAAGGGCTGGCACTGCTCTCCGACCTCAGCCTCGGGATGTTCCTGACCATGGCAGTGAGGGGTCTGCAGCGGTGGGCGTTGCACGGGGT
>JAHCKV010000390.1 GCA_026125595.1 Burkholderiales bacterium
TCGACGCCGAGCCGGGTCTTGGCAAGAGCGGGCACCAGCAGCAACGCCGCACCGGCGACCATGCCGGCGACGACCATCAGCGGGAACAGCAATCCCGGCGGCATCGACCATCCTGCACCGGCCACCGCAACCGCGGCAAGCGCACCGACGTAGAGCTGCCCCTCCGCACCGATGTTGTAGAAATGCGCACGGAACGCGACGGCCGCGGCGAGGCCGGTGAAGATCAGCGGCGTGGCGCGCGTCAACGTTTCGGTGATCGCGAAGCGCGATCCGGCTGCGCCTTCCAGCAACAGCGCGTAGGCCCGACCGACCGGTGCACCGGCCCACAGCACCAGGCCCGCACAGGCGAGCAGCGCGAATGCGACGGCGGCGACGGGCGCCGCCACGGCGAGCGTCCACGGCACGCGCGTGCGCTGCTCGAACCGCAGCGCGCTAGCCATGCACCGGCTCCGCACCGCCCGCCATCGCGAGGCCGATGTCGGCGATGGTCCAGCCGCTGCGGGCTGCCGACAGTTCGCCGCGGAACATCACCGCGATGCGATCCGACAGTGCGAACAGCTCGTCGAGATCTTCGGAGATCAGCAGGATCGCCGCGCCGCGGTCGCGCGCCGCCAGCAACTGCGTGTGCACGTACGACACGGCGCCGAGGTCCAGACCCCAGGTCGGTTGATGCGCGACGACGACTTCCGGCGCCGTGATCAGCACGCGCCCGAGCACGAGTTTCTGGATGTTGCCGCCCGACAGCGAACGCGTCCGCGCGTCGATCCCGGGGCCGCGCACATCGAAACGCTCGATGATCTGTTGTGCGGCGACGCGGGCGGCGGCGCGTCGCAACCATCCGAATCGCGAGAACGCCGCGTCGCGATAGCGCTCGGCAATCGCGTTCTGCCACACCGGCAGATCGCCGACCACGCCGAGAGCACCGCGATCTTCCGGCACCCGCGCGACGCCGGCACGGATGAACGCGCGGGGCGTGGCCGCGACGCGCTCGCCGTTCACGCGAATCTCGCCCCGGTTCGCCGGTAGCAGCCCGAACAGCGCATCGGCGAGCTGCGCCTGGCCATTGCCGGACACACCGGCGATGCCGACGATCTCGCCGCCACGCACGTCGAAGCTCGCCCGACGCAGCTTGGTGCCGGCCGCAAGATCGCGGACCGACAGCAGCACGCCGCGCTCGACGCTCGCGGGCTTGCGTTCCGGTGACGCCACGCGACGGCCGATCATCAGCGCGGCCAGCTCGGCCCGATCGGTGCCGGCCGCGTCGCGGACCGCGATCAGCCGGCCCTGCCGCAGCACGGCGACCCGCCGACAGGCCGCCAGGATCTCGTTCAACTTGTGCGAGATGAAGATGATCGACAGGCCGTCGTCGGTCAGCGTGCGCAGCGTCGCGAACAGCGACTGCGCCTCCTGCGGCGTCAGCACCGCCGTGGGTTCGTCGAGGATCAGGATGCGGGCGCCGCGGTACAGCGCCTTGAGGATCTCGACGCGCTGGCGTTCGCCGACCGAAAGATCGGCGACGCGCGCCTGCGGGTCGACGGCCAGGCCGAACCGGGTCGCGGTTTCCAGCAGTCGTGCGCGGGCGCCGCCGCGGCGCGAGAACGGCTGCAGCAGCGGTTCGGTGCCGAGCAGCACGTTGTCGAGCACCGACAGATTGTCCGCCAGCGTGAAATGCTGGTGCACCATGCCGATGCCGGCGGCGAGTGCAACCTTCGGTTGGCCGGGCGGCAACGGCCGCCCGAACACTTCGATGTCACCGCCATCGGCCACGTAGTGACCGAACAGGATGCTGACCAGCGTGCTCTTGCCCGCGCCGTTCTCGCCGAGCAGGCCGAGGACTTCACCGCGGCCGAGATCGAGCGAGATGTCGTCGTTGGCCGTGAGCGCGCCGAAGCGCTTCGTGATGCCGCGCAGGCGCAGCACAGGCGCGGCATCCTCCCGATGCGCCGGCCCCCGCGCCATCGGCATGGAAACAGGCGTAGCTGGAGGAACCGAAGACGGCAACGGCACGGAAGACCGCGCGGTCGGTCAGTTCGCCGTGGATTTCGGCTCGGTCTCCACCACCTTCACGGTGAACGACCCATCGAGAATCGCCTTCTCCTTCGCCTTCACTTTCGCCATCAGATCCGCCGGCACTTTCTTGTCGAACGTGCCCAGCGGCGCAAGCTCCGAACCCTTGAACTGCATCATCGAGTACTTGCCGTAGTCCTCGGCCTTGAACTTGCCGCCCTTCACGTTCTTGATCGCCAGATTGATCGTCGGCTCCATGTTCCACAGCGCCGAGGCCACCACGGTGTCGGGGTACTTGTCCTGCGTGTTGATGACGTTGCCGATGGCGAGCTTGCCGCGTTCCTTCGCTGCATCGGAAACACCGAACCGTTCGGCATAGAGCACGTCCGCGCCCTTGTCGATCATCGCGAACGCGGCTTCCTTGGCCTTCGGCGGATCGAACCACGAGCCGATGAACGTCACCGAGAATTTGACGGCCGGATTGGTCTCCTTCGCGCCCGCCATGAACGCATGCATCAGCCGGTTCACTTCCGGAATCGGATAGCCGCCCACCATGCCGATCAGCCCGGACTTGCTCATGCCGCCGGCGATCATGCCGGTCAGATAGGCCGGCTCCTGGATGAAGTTGTCGAAGACGGAGAAGTTCGGCTCCTGCGGCTTGCCGGACGAGCCGAGCAGGAAGCTCACTTTCGGATAATCCTTCGCGACCTTGCGCGCCGCGGCCTCGACCGCGAACGCCTCGCCGACGATCAGTCCGTTGCCCTGCTCCGCGTACTGGCGCATCACGCGCTCGTAGTCGGCATTGGTCACGTTCTCGGAAAACACGTAGTCGATCTCACCGGCGGATTTCGCGGCCGCCAGCGCCTTGTGGATGCGCGACACCCACTGCTGCTCGACCGGCACGGTGTAGATCGCGGCCACCTTGAGCTTCGCCTGCGCCAACGCGCCGCCCGAGAATCCGATGCCGACGGCGAGGGCGGCGGCGATGCCGAGGAAACGTCGGCGCTGGCGGGGAGTGTTGTTCATGTCTTGTCGGCCTCCGGTGAATGGACGGGAACCACGGAAATCGGAAGATCGATGGGTCGGAACGACGGGGAACGGCGGAATCGAGGGCCCCGGAACGACGGGGCCGCGACCCACGACAGCCATATCCGTACCACCGGCCGGGACGCGTCGATCCGGATGACATCGTCGCATCGCACCGCCACCGGCAGGCTGCGGCCGCACTGAAACGAGGCGACGGTCGCGCGACGCGCCCGGCAGCTGTGCACACACCCGGCGGATGATACGACCAACGTCGCGTCGCCTTCGCTGTCGGCCGCTGGAGACGCGTCCCCCCCTGTCACCCGCAACCCGGGCCGGGCCCGTGGACGCGTCGGCGATAGCGCTTTCCACTACTGTGCCGTAGCGGTCGCCACGATCCCGGTTTCACCGGTCGCGCGATGGGCAGCACGGCGCGCGCTTCCTAGCATCGGGCCATGCACATCACCCTGCGTGGTATCACGCGTCGCTTCGGCGCCGTCACCGCCAACGATCACGTCGACCTCGACCTGAACGGCGGCGAAGTGCTCGCGCTGCTCGGCGAGAACGGTGCGGGCAAGAGCACGCTGATGAAGATCCTGTACGGCGTGCAGCGCGCCGACGCGGGCGAGATCCGCATCGACGGTGCGCCGGTGACGATCGGCAGTCCGCGCGCCGCGATCGCCCATGGCATCGGCATGGTGTTCCAGCAGTTCAGCCTGGTGCCGGCGCTGACGGTCCGCGAGAACCTCGCCCTCGCCCACCCGGCGACGCCGTGGCATACGGGCCGCGGCGCAG